>JBJMEA010000069.1:0-16226 GCA_045809625.1 Nitrososphaera sp.
GATCCCCTGTTGGTTAAAGCCCATTTTGAGGAGGTATCCCTTCGCCTCATCGGTGTAGTCGGCCTGCAGCGTGATAAATCCATCCTTCATGGTTTCGCCACGAGCAAAAGTGCCCTTATTCCTTGACAAATCTTGGCTTCACTCCGCTTTGCGTTGATGCCCTCAACAACAATAGTGTTTATTTTCGAAAAGCGCCTTGTTTCAAGGCTGACCATAATTCGTGCTTGTTCTTCTTATCTAATGCTACACAAGCACACACATAGATCGTCAGGCAAACCACAATTTTAGCAGACAACCGACGGTCTGCAGGCATTTTTCACAAGTCATGCAAACAAGTCCTTAATGGATTAAGTGAGGAGCCGATTTAATAGCATAATTTGATTTTCAAATGCAATAAGAACAGCACAGTTTAGCAATCCATACAAATGGGAGATGAGATATATTACAATCTTGCATTTCCTTTTTATTTATAAATGCTGTAACAATATCATTCAATCAGTGAATAGGACGGCTCCCTAGAACGTGACTACATCGTTCATATTGGTAGCCGTGGACGAAGAATTAAAGGAAACGGTAATAGATGCCATTAGACGACATCCAGCTGTTTCGAGTGTGTATACGGTCATTGATGGCGGTGACGACGAGAGCGTCATCTATGACATCGTTGTAAAGGTTGAAGCAGAGACAAGAGATGACCTCGACGAGGCCGAGTCGCAGATACGAACCCGTAAGGAGGTTAGGTCAACACTTACCCTAGAAGTTATAGAAAGAGATGCTAGCGGGACTTCGATTGGCAGCAAGAACAAACCATTGCAGATCTGACTAGTCAGTTTTCAGATCCTTCGGTTCGAGTAGTTTAGTTTTTGCCACACCTTCTATTAGTTATACAAGAACAACAGCAACAGCAGTAACAAAAACAGCAGATCGACAACGCTTAGCCGATTGAAGCGATAAAGAGATATTTTAGAAAATCTATATGCGTTAAAATCTGTATCGAAATTTTACTATTCAAAAATAGGAGCCATAAAGCTACTCGCTATTGGATAACTTACTCATATTCACTTGGCAGCAAGCCTTGGTTATGTATTACATTGGATATTGATAAAATTGATATTTTAACTCTCGTGAACATAAAGAAGAAATTTGTCAACAACATATAGTCTACCATGGCTTCTTCGGAAGATGATACCTTTAGAATCAAGGCAGGCGCTTCTCTTCTCTCCAAAGGAGGGACACTTACAAGTGAACCATGTAGTAAATGTAAAGGAGTTCAGGTGCGTATTGGAGAGAAGACCACCTGCATTAATTGTGGTAATGAGGTAAATACAGTATCACCTACGGAGCCGCAGGTTGAAAGAGAAAATACTACTACTACTACAGCTAGAAAACCTGCAGTTTTAGCATCGGTAACCAACATGATTGAAGAAAAGATAGTTATCCTTGCGTCGGAAATAAGAAAGGACGATGAGATCTTCGTGCAAAAGGAAAAGGCGGAGCTTCTTGAGAGATACCTTGTAATTTTGGAAAAGGTTAAAAGCTTGCTGCTATGAGACGGACAAGCGGAATGTATTTAAGCGTATAAACAGTAATTTCTGGAGATGAGCAGTTCGAAGAAAAAAAATGCTCCGCTCCCTGCTTCAAGCGCTGGACTTTTGAGATTCTTTGAAGATGAGACGAGAGGAGTAAAGATTAGACCGGAGATTGTGATGGGAGTAGCTGGCGCTGTTGCCGGAGCGTCGATTTTGATAAGAATCCTATTTCCTGTCGGTTGAATATGGATGCTTGCACCCAGGCGGCGCGACGATGTATCAAACATTCACAGGCACTGGTCAGTTACTAGAATAAACCCATACTCTTCCAAGGTATCGTATACCATATGGATCGGTTGTGCCATCCTCATTGTTATTGTAGCTCAGCTTTATTATCTACAGACAAACACCTCAACGCTCCTGGTTTACCTCCCACTCAGTCTAGTTGCCCTTGTTGGCTCTCATTTCCTTGACTATCTAGCACTCCGTGGAATACCAGTGCGCAAATTTTCAAAAATTGCGCACGTATCTGCCTTTGCTAACGTATTTTGGCTACTTACCCTCCTTCTGGGCATTGCTGCAGACTATATTTTTTCAAAACAGCCGTCAACAGACTACATTATCGCAGGCATGCTTCTTGCTGCGGGATTTCGAATGGGATTATTCATTTCAGTCTTTGGAGCAGGCACTGTTAGAGGAATTTTGGTCTCATTTATACAACCACTTGTCTTTTTCTTTGCATTTATTCCTCCACTTTCTTACGCTTCAGTCCTGAAGGAAAGCTACGCAGGTATTCTATTTGGAAGTATACTTGTATCGATTGGCATCATATGGACAATAATAGCAGACAGAGCAGGAAGACCCGGAGTAAAGAGCACTTTTGGATTGTTACAGGCTTTCCTTGTTGCTTGGTCGGAAAATAGGGTAGATATGATCGAAGAATTGATTGAAGCAAGAGCTCGGGACAATATTATCACAACAAAGATCATTCGATTTCTTTTCGCAAGCGACCATGCATCCATAGTTCTGCCAGATGTGCACCCTGGTCCTTTTAGCATGGTTGGAGGAAGTAATCTTCCTTATGTTCTTTACCAACGGTTCTCGAAGAGAGCGCTAGTTATGCACAGTGTCTCGGACCATTCACTTAACATTCCTTCCAAAAAAGAACTAGAGAAATATGTCAAGGGACTGGAGCAAATGAATACAAGAGAAAGGGGAAATACTTGTACCGCTCCTGTGCAAGTGAGGGTTAACAATTGCACTTCAACAGGTATTGCGTTTGGAAATAGTGCAATTGTCATGCTGTCCATGGCTCCCACAGGCATGGAAGATATTCCCCGGAGCGTAAGCGTTGAACTAGAATTATTTGGGTCAAAAATAGGTTTTTCTGATCTTTTAGTTGTGGATTGCCATAATGCAATGGGCAAGCATCTTAATGATTTAAATAGAAATGATTTGGTGGCTTCAGCAAAACAATGCTTGGACGAATTGAAAAAGCGTCCCCAAGCAAATTTCAAGATAGGTTTTGCCAATTCTGATGATGTTGATCACAAGTTAGAACCTACAGAGGAGCTAGGACAAGGTGGGCTTGCAGTAATCGTGCTAAGCACAGATAACAAAAGCTACGCAATAGGATGGGCAGACTCAAACAATATGGAGAATTCAGCGCGAGATTTTATAGTCTCCAAAATAAATGGAAATGTAACCATGCTCGAGGTATGCACTTCTGACACTCACTCAACGTCAGGCAAGAGGACAAGAGAAGGCTATTTCGCGCTTGGAAGCACCACCACCTCGCTAGATGAAATTGCCAGAATATACACAGAGCTATGCTCAAAGGCAGTTAACGGTGCAACAGCATCTTCATTTGAGTTGGCTTCTGTTGAATCTTCAATCAAGGTAATGGGCAGAAAGCAGTTTGAGGATTACTCAAGTGCGCTTGATAGATCGGTCAATATAACCAAAATTTTCCTAGGGATCACAGCGGCTAGCTTTATCGCAATGCTCGTTCTATCCTAGCTGCCTGACTGAGAGTCTGCACATAAGCTAGGCATAAAACCTCTTACGTCCATAAGGAAGGACCTGAACATATGTATCGGGACAAGTGGAACCTTATCTACAAACCTTATTACCTCTGCATGCAGGGTTACCACAACGGGTAAAACCTGATTTACACTCTTATCGTACTCGATTAGTCTCAACGCTCTTGCAGCCTGTTTTTGACAAAAATTTGATATCGAGGAGAGGTTATTTCTTTTCCAATGCTTACAGTCAACAGCTATTGTAAATCCATCAGAGCTTGTGCCAATAACGTCGATTTCAATTCTTGGTTTACCAAACATTAGATTTGTTCGAGTACGATATCCAAAGGATTTGAGCAGTTCTGACGCTAACTTCTCAAATTCCCTCCATGAGAGATATGAGGATACCTGCTCGATATCAGCTCTCATCTGAATTGCAAGTATAGCTGCGAGCATCTTATCAGATGCTGAAAATTTAATTGCATCATTAGAAAGGGAGGAACCTATATTATTAGAAACTAGGTAATCGAGAACACTAATTGCAACTGTGCTACTAGAGATGCCGCAGGCCTGCTGAAAGTTGCCTATTGTCATCACCTTTTCAGGTTGGATGCCTGCAAGCACCTTAAGCAACAAATTAGACTGCATGTCTGCTGTGAACTGGCTAATTACTAAACACTTGCATATTTAACTTCAGCAGTCCTGACAAATCAGCCACCGACAATTTTTTGCCAAGGAGATAGCATGAGACTTTTTTTGCTGAACCCTCAGCATCACTTGTATACTACATATCACCTAAGATTTAAGAGATATGTTTCAAGCACAATTTCAAAATAACGAGCAAATATTGGAAAACTCTATTACTTTATCTGGATTTTTGCTATTAGTAACATTGCATGACAGATTATCAACCACACACACAGAATTGCAAATTGAGCGTTGAAACATAAACAATAGACAAGAGTTCTTGACACTATTTGGGAGCCAGCACAATCCACGGAGGAGATACCGTCGTCATGCTAATCTTTCCGCTACATGCAAATTAGCATATGGGCCAAGTACTCTGCAACAAACTTTTATATCAAAACTGCGGACAAAGAACTCATCAGTACTCTGAGGGTTCATCCAGAAAAAAAAGGGATCAGAGTACTTGGCATTGCCGAAAGTTTCAAGAAATTCAGCAAGACTTCAATTCTCGCAGGCGTGGTTATGCGACGCGACCTCATAATAGACGGCTTGACATATGGGACTGCAACAATAGGTGGGAACGATGCAACACAGAGCATAATATCAATGCATGGAGTCCTTGCACGAAATGACATCACATGCATTTTGTTGGATGGTATGGTTATCAGCATGTACAATATCATCGACGGCAAGCGTCTTGCAGACGAAACAGATCTCCCAGTAATTGCAATAACATTTAAAGATTCAAAGGGGCTTGAGGATAGCATCAAAAGTCGCTTTGACAATTGGGAAAATAAACTTCTCCAATATTACAATATAGGGTGCCGCGAGCGCGTGACGCTAAGAACTGGCAAGGATCTCTTCATCCGCTGTTGGAGAGTAAATCATAGACGAGCACTTGCTGTATTAAATTCGTTCACCATACAAGGCTCTTTACCGGAGCCAATTAGAGTAGCAAAGCTTGCTGCTCGATCACATGCTAATGCTTTAAATTATGAGATAGAAAACAACTAATAGCTGTAACGGTGGGGTGGCAGAGCGGCCATGCGTTCGCCTGCAGATAACAGCAGTGGTTAGCGAATTAATAGGGGTTCGAATCCCCTCCCCACCTCTTAGTAAACGCGGCGATTAAATCTTTATAGTAGTCTACCTCTCCACATAATCTGAAAATTCTTAACCAAGCATGTAAAAATCTCTTTTGAAAGCATTTGGCAAGGCGTGCAGCATAAAGCGCTCACATCGATAAAATGAAAAATATTATATATGCAGCTTACAGCAGAAATAGAAAAAATACTATATTACGCCGACAGATTTAGCAAGATCAAAGGCAGATTTTTTGTCCAGTTTGATTTTGCTCAGGATAGTATATCTATCCGGCCGAAGCGACTGAGCTCCTAGCAATGCACTCACGACATGCTCTTCGGTCAGTTTAATCTGCCTTGCGGTAGTTGGCGCACCAATATTCTCTAACGTTTGCACTATCTTATCCCAGTCAAGACCATGGAGCTTTGCCATCATTATAGTACCGATGCCCACACGCTCACCATGGAGTCCGAAATTTGGTCCTGCCAGATATTCTACCGCATGGCTGAAGAGATGCTCCGCCCCAGAGCATGGTCTGCTGCTGCCCGCAATGCATGCAGCTACGCCTGAGCTGATCAGAGCTTCTACGATCGTACGAATAGTGAATTGGCTCTTGTAACTGAGTTTTTCTGATTCCTCAACTATTATTTTCGCACTCATATAAGCAAGATTAGCGGCATAGCTTCCAAAGTATTCCCCCACTTCATCGCGTGCTAGCTCCCAGTCCTTAACTGCTGTTATCTTTGCAACCAAATCTCCACAGCCGCCTGCCAAGAGCCTAGATGGTGCTTCCAACATTAGACGGGTGTCTGCAATTACACAAATGGGTGTATTCGCTCTGATCGAATGAGGTTTGTCAGTGCCTCTTATAGAAACAAACGGACTTGATATTCCGTCGTGTGATGCGGATGTCGGGACACTAAGAAATGGTCGGCCGATTTTGAAGGCTGTCATCTTTGCGATGTCAACGGAACGTCCGCCACCAAACCCAATTACAAAATCCGGGAGGTTTTTGCTAAGTTTTTGCTGCAGTGTGTTAACAATCCCCATTGATGCGTGGCTTGCTATGTGCACCGAGCCCTTTATCGAGGCCTTTTGAAGGGAAGCTTCTAAGGCATTCCCTGCCTTGGATTTTACAGTCATGCCCGTAATAACAGCGACCTGCTCTGCAGAGTAATCAAGAGCCCGAATAAGGCTACCTACGCGGGAAATAACATCTTCACCTATCAGGATAGTTCTCGGCAACTCCATTAGGTGGGTGGGCGGAGAACTCAATCAGAAAAACCTCCATGCAGCAATTAATTAAGGTTGCAGGTATCCATCCGCTTGGGACTCATAATCAAACGATTCATAACAGCATATATCTCTTGGTCAGCTAAACCTCCTCAAAATTGCAGAACCTGAGTGCTTTCCGAGCCCACCATAAGTATTCTGACTTTGGTGCAATTTTATTAGTACTGTTCACATTCCTAATGCATTCTATCGCTTAGGAAATAATAATACTAATCAGACATTGTCTTTTAGATTAGTAGAATGCAAATTTACTCTCATATATATTCCTCTTGCTGTCTTGAATGAGGAAAAGCGAGAATGGACTGGAGAAATATTACAGTTAAATCCAGTTTCGTTCAAGCTAGAGCAAAATTGGATACCAGAGCTCCCAATAGCGATGGTATTTTTTAGTTAGATAGGTAATTGCCGATCTCAAGTTTTGAAATTATCATGCTGGCGACCTAATTCTCCATTATCAACGTCTTTCTTTTACTATTACAAATTCAAGTTGACATAACCAAATATTTAATACCCGGCACCAAACTAAGATTTGACGTAACTCCTGACGCATATATATACATCGTTTGGGGATCATTTAGGAATTAAATTCATGCAACATAAACCACGATTTCCTCCTGAATCGAGTAGCCAAAATATCATGGCAGTGATACTGCAGAGTTTACCGCAAGAGGCAAGCCTGACGAAAATTGAATATGAAGGTCCTTGCATTGCTCTTTATTCGAAGAACCCAAGCTACTTGCTTAACAACAATCAGCTCGTACTAAACATGGTCAATAGCATAAAGAAGCGCATTGTCGTCCGAACAGATGAATCCCTGAGGCTTTCTCACCATGAGTCCCGCAAGCTTATTGGGGAAAACATCCCAAGCGAGGCTGCCATAGCAGAGACCTTCTTCGATGATGCGTTAGGGGATGCGGTAATCTTTGCTAAGAAGCCATGGATCATTCTACGTGACGGCAAGGATGTTGATCTTTCTGATAAAACAGGGTGGAGAGTCAAGATCAGAAAGGCCCCTCTAAATATCTCTCCAATTGAAACAATTTTCAATATATTAAACCAAACTGCGGGCCAACGTACAAAGTTCTATCGAGAAGTAGGGGATAAGATATTTCGGCCTAGATTGACTGATCAGTCCGAAGCGAGCCTTGTTACACTTGGAGGATTCGCAGAGATAGGCAGATCATGTGTCCTACTTGTAACTAACGAAAGCAAAATTCTCCTCGACTGTGGGCTCAACCCCTCAGCAAGGGAATCACTTACAGCAATACCGCGGTTTGATATCGCAGGGATAAGTATGGAAGACTTGGACGGAGTGATACTTAGCCATGCACATCTAGATCATACGGGCTTTTTACCAGCACTATTCAAATACGGATATAGAGGTCCAGTATACTGCACTGAACCAACCCTTTTGCTTATGAGTGTACTGCAGCGCTACTATCTTAGGTATTGTGGCAAAGATCCATTATATTCTCAGCAAGACATCGATATGGCCGTAGCCCACACAATAACACTTCTGCACGGCATAGTAACCGATATTTCCCCAGACGTCAAGCTAGTGCTTTCAAACTCTGGACATATTATAGGCTCGACTTCTATTCATTTACAAATTGGCAATGGCGAACATAACCTTGTATACACAGGCGATATGAAGTTTGGCAAGACTTTAACACTCGAAAATGCATCTTGGAACTTTCCCCGCGTTGAGACTATGATAATTGAGAGCACGTATGGTGGAAAAGAGGACGTAATGAATCCGCGAGAAAAGGCTGAGGACGATATCATCACCCTGATTGAAAAAACAATTGCGTCAGGAGGTCACGCCCTTATTCCCGTGCCAGCGGTCGGCATCTCTCAAGAGCTGATCGTTGTACTGGACAGGTTTAGAAAAGCCGGAAGGCTGAATGCCCAGGTACTTATTGAAAGGATAATTTCAGAAGCTACCGCTGTGTATGAGGCGTATCCAGAATTTCTTTCAAAGGATCTAGGTCAACAGGTCCTTGAATCGGAAATAAGCCAATTTGGGCCACAGTTTGCAGTGGTAGAATCCCAAACTCTTGATTCTACAGAACCCGCGGTAGTGCTAGCTCCTTCATCCATGCTGATAGGAGGTCCATCTGTAGGCTATCTAAAGCAGATAGCGAATGATCAAAAGAGCACACTTGTAATGGTGTCGTATCAGTCCATCGATACTCCAGGCAGAGCGATATTAGAGGGGGCCAGACAGGTAACAATTTGTGGTGAAACACTTAACCTTCAGTGCAAAGTTGAGCGAATAGAGGGTCTTGTAAGTCATAGTGACTATAACCAGCTTATGGCATATGTTATGCGGCTTCGTGCAAAGCTAAGACGAGTCCTTGTCAACCATGGTGAGCGCCCAAAGGCACAGAACCTAGCAAGTATGATAAACAAGCAGTTTAGAATACAGACACAGCATCCATTGGTACAGGAAGCAATAAAACTACTTTAGATCATAGATGCCACGCCAGATTTTGACACCTGGCGGGGTGATAACAATGCGCTCCTCTCCAAGCCTCGCAATATCTCCCCCTGCTGACTGCGTGTATGAATAAAGGTCCTCAACAACTTTCCTCAGTTCCTCTAAGTCCTTCTGAGCTAGGGGAGTCACTCGGATAATCAGAATCATATGCTTCTTGATATCTTCCTTCACTGCAGAGATGTCTGACAGATCTCGCAGCGTGATCGCCTTCAAATAAACCGGTGTATTATGGCTCTGCATCTAATACCTATCTTCTGCGGAATGCAGTTGAGCTTTCCCGGTGTAATCAATAGTCATGGTGGTCAATTCTCTTTCACCGTACAGTCGAATTCAGCTAAATGATAGAAGGAGTAACACATGATCTACTTTTATTTTATACCTCGAATTCTCTTCTTCTTTCATATGCGCAGCATCTCTATAGTTCCATTGTCAGCTGGTGTCACTATAATTTCATTCCTGTGTCCCTTTATGGTAATTAGGACCTTAGTAGGATCCAGTTTAGGAGCATCAGAATAACGTGCCGCTATTGCAGCACATTTTGTAAACAACGAATGATCTTCATAGTTTTTGCACCGGAGTACGCATGTTGGTCCTACATGATCCTTGGCTTCTATTATGATGTCATTGTCATTGGCGAGCGCTTTTATTACTTCGTTTTCATCCTTGTTTCTGCCGACCACTAATTTAGCATCGTATGTGATCCTGAAGTGTCTACCAACCTTTAAAAGCTCAAAATCATTAAGGCTTGGAAGCTTATCTGAATGATCCATAAGATCTTTGACACGCTTTGAGAAAGCAGGGTCAGTCAATAGACAGCCGCCAGCCGCGTTCGGTGGCTCAGCTATTCCAAACTGCTTTGCCAGCGCCAACTGTCCCCTCCTTGACCTACCTTTGATACTTCCCATTTTGGTGCGATTTACCAAACCCTTCTTTTCCGCTTCAGTTGGCGGGAGGTGCTGGGCTGATAAGGGCCGCAAAACCTTACTTTCCATACCCGCCTCTTTTTCAATAATGTGAAGTGCTCGATTATTTTGGCTCATTGGGCGCTGAAAAAGTACTTCTCCGGTTATTATAAAATCTGCATTAGTCTTTTGCATGTGGTCCTTGGCAGCGTTGTACATCATGCCTCTGCAATCTATGCAGGGATTCATACCTGAGCCATAGCCGTACTTAGGATTCTTGAGCATGCGTAAATATTCTTCTCCAAAGTAAACTGTCTTGAGCTTAATTCCCAGTTCGTCGGCTACCTCTCTAACTCTTTGCCCGCAGCCTTTTCCACAGTCAAAGTCGCAAAAGGGAGTCTTTACTGCCACTGCTTCAACATCAATTCCCTGCTCCAGCATAATTCTTACGGCTAGGCTGCTGTCGAGCCCACCAGACAGTAATGCAACGGCTTTTGGCTTTTTAGGAACGTCGTGGGGGTTCTCACCATCTTGCTGAGACATCGTTGGCATTGGTATTTAATTGGTTATAAAAATATATGTGCCCCGCCTCTGACTCACACGTTGTCACTGGTTAGCCATAAGCTGTATCCTCTACGTGCTCTATAACGGGGTACATTATCTCTTACACTCTGCTATTTGTCTTTTATCGTTGGAAGGAGATTTATTTCAAATGCTGCCACAGGCACCCTTAACTTAAATTTTTCAAGGGCCAAAGGCGTGATTTCACCAATAATACCAATAGATTTGCCTTCGAATATGACTTGTGCAGATCTGCCTTTCATAAACATATGGTTTGTTGATGGGGTTGTTATTGCCTCTCTGCCAAAGCAAGACCTAAATAGTGCCTGCATTGCTGATTTTATTTCGGTGTAACCTGATTCGGTATTTGCTATTACGACACCCACACTCCATCTCTCCTCTATCATTCGGTTTGATTTAAGAAAGGTTTTGCCTATTTCAAATAACTTCTGAGGATATTGCTCATGAATATTGTATGAAAGAGACTTTAGGAGCACAGGGATAAGAGAATCACGAAGCAGTTCATGCTCTATACTCTTGGAGGTTTCTACGAAGAGAGGATCCTTTGGTGGAGGAGCATCAAAAGTATCATATTGTACTTCTTTACTTGTTAGTAAAAAGTTAAGCGATTCAATCATCCCTAAACCAATCAGAGATTCCCTTATTGCGTTAAAATGAACAGAAAGAGAGTTCTTCTCCCCTACACTGTAAGAAGCAGGAAATGATGGCTCCAGGTTGTAAATGCCATATCCTATTGCCAGTTCCTCTGCTATGTCTATTGGATGGTTGATATCTATTCTGTACCTAGGGATTGTGCAGATGATATTTTTCCTATTTCTTATACTTGCATCAAGTCTGCTTTTCTTCAGACAGTGTACCATCTGCTTTGCGCCAAGCGACAAACCAAGGATATTATTCAGGTAGCTCACATCCGCCG
This sequence comes from Nitrososphaera sp., assembly GCA_045809625.1. Classification (GTDB taxonomy): domain Archaea; phylum Thermoproteota; class Nitrososphaeria; order Nitrososphaerales; family Nitrososphaeraceae; genus Nitrososphaera. The sequence goes on from JBJMEA010000069.1 coordinate 11,514, forward strand.
AAATTACTTTCTGTGTCATACGTGGGGTCTTGCTTGTTTTTTTGCCCGACTCTATATTTACAGAATTGATATCAAATCCTGCATCATAAAGTGTTATTGCGAGAATCGCAAGGAGATCTTCGGCAGTATCTTCATCGATTGCTGTTACTTCCACAAACAGATTACTGCAGTTGTCTGTAACTCTGGTTGCTTGACCATTTATGATAGGAGGAAATGAAAGCACTGTTCCTGCATTATCAATGAGGAGAGGATATCTGTCAAAGTCAGCGAGAATATGACCGTATTGCTTGCCAATTTCCAAATCGCTTAGAATGCAATCAATTGAGAAGTCTGAAGATTCATTTAGCGGTCGGAACGAATAGTCTCCAGTCACTGTTTTGTATGTGATCGGCGAAGTGATAACATCAAGGTTATGGATCCCAATAGATGCTTTTCTGCGTTTTCTTCCAATACCATTATGAAGATCTTCTTGCATTGAAATTAACTGTTTTAGTGTTTCATCCTGCAGCATTCCATCATTTGCGGCAAAAGCAACGATGTAAGGTCTTACCTTGCACATCGACCCTTGGACCCTTATTGCTATTCCACTTTTTCCGGCCAGCTTAAATTTGGGCAAACCGGTTTCAATTTCAAGCAATCCACGCAATGCTCTAGCTATTCCAATATCTGATGACAAATCGGGTCTGTTAGGATTGTATTCAGCTCTGATGGTCTCTTTATCTACACCTTCGATATCAAGTCCAATAAACGGTAACATCTCCAGAGCTGTATCTACTCTAATATCTGAAATCAGCTTTTTTAGCCGCTTAATTTTGATTGTTACAACTGGCATTTTGGCACGCCCCTCAGCCATGCAAGTTTGTTACGATACAATTCTCGTACATCATCCAATTCGAACCGTAACATAGCGATTCTTTCCAGGCCTCCACCCCATGCAAGCACTCGATTTTTAATGCCGAGTGGTTCTGTGACTTCCGGTCGGAATATACCCATGCCGAAGAGCTCGATCCATCTTTCCAACCTTTCGTTATACACCATACTTTGTAGGGAAGGTTCTGTGTATGGAAAGAAGGTCGGCCAAAACTTTATGCGCGTGAGGCCCATTTTGGCATAGAATTCCTTTTGAAGCCCTATTAAATCACGAAGAGACGCATCTGGGGCAAGCGCTACCCCCTCTATTTGGTAGAATTCAGCAAGGTGTTTGTATGAAAGCTTCTCGTTTCTAAAGACCTTATCTATCAAAAAGAACCGACCCGCATCCGACTTAACCCTGGCAAGATGTTGAACAGTTACAGGAGTTGTATGAGTACGAAGTACTGGTCGCTGCCCCTCCCTTACGTCCCACCCACGATTCCATCTTTGTTTGTGGATCTGAGAAACTCTTGTAATTTGATCCTTGCTTGCAGATATTGGTTGTTGCGTCTGATTGGAAATATAAAAGGTATCTTGCAATTCTCTTGCAGGATGATCTTGAGGGGTAAATAATGCGTCAAAGTTCCAAAAACTTGATTGAATTATAGGTCCTTCTATCTCTGAGAACCCCAGACCGATAAAAATCTCCTTGATTTCTTCGATAATTTCCATCAAAGGGTGCCGCCTTCCTGGAAATATGACCGGTGTAGGAGCTTCTACATCAAGTGAACTGAATCTAGTCTCCTTCCATTTTCCAGAGGTAATGAGCTCTGGAGTAAGGAGGCGGCGCTCCTCATATTCTTCTTGGTTTAGCGTGGGAAGAATTTGCCTTGCACTCTCTGTAAGTGAAATTAATGTTTCTTTTTCTTCCTTGATCAGCACATAGTTGGGGCGCTTTCTTATTTCCTCAAGTACATTTCTGTCTTCTTGTGTTAGTTTTGAAATCTCTATGCCGGGTATTACCTTTTTGAGGAATCCTTCCTCTGGAGACTGATTGTCAGCAAAGGGAGTCGGGATCATTTTTCCTTCTATGAGTTCAATCCAGTGGTTACGTCGCGCCCCTGCTATAGCTGCATTTATCTCTTCGTTTTTTATGTCACCAGCTGCAAGTACTTCTGCAATATTGACTTTGCCTTTTTTCAGAGAATTTACCAGTCTTCTTTCAGGTAGCCCATTTTTGATTGCTTTCAACCCACCTGGTGCAACAAGAATCCTTTTTCTTGAGAATTGTTCAATTGAAATAAGATTCTTGAATTTCAGCCATTCAATGCCTCTTCTGATCTGATCTATAGACAAGCCAGTGTTAGCTGCAAGGGAGTCAATTGAAAGATTATCTTTATGGGACAATACATAAAGAATTGATCGTTCAATAGGATGAAAAGGCTCTGCGGTAGTCATCAGTTAAATTTGTGAGAGTGCAAGACTTTTTAAACGTTTAATGCAATGTTGCACCTGCAAGAATGAATTTTGTCGACGACGCCGATAACCTTCAAGATCATGCAAAGGAAGGCACAGATTTTAAGGTGACCCCTTGGGAAGTTGAGGGCGATATTAACTATGGCAAGCTGATCGAAAAGTTTGGTACTCAGCACATTACACAGCAATTATTGCAGAAGATCAAGGACATGACAGGTGAACTACACCCATTGCTAAAAGTCGGCTACTTTTTCTCGCATCGTGATTTCGACTGGATACTAGACAGTAAGACAAGGGGTCAGAACTTTTATCTGTACACAGGTAGAGGGCCATCTGGTATGGTTCACATGGGGCATCTTATGCCATGGATCTTTACAAAATATTTGCAAGATAAATTTGAATCAAATTTGTTATTCCAGCTTACAGATGACGAAAAGTTTCTTTACGGTCAGGACAGAACAATGAAGGAAATCGAGCGGTATACCTACGAAAATATCTTAGATATTATTGCGATTGGTTTTGATCCAGGGAAAACCAAGATAATTGTTAATACGAAGCATATCCAGCATCTTTATCCAATTGCCATAGAAATAGCAAAGCGGATCACATTTTCTACCGCAAGAGCAGTATTCGGATTCTCCAATTCGACGAATATTGGGATGATAGGATTTCCAGCTATTCAGGCCGCGCCATGCTTTCTTCCTTCTATCATCGAAGGCAAGAACGTGCCTGTGTTAATACCCGCAGCAATTGACCAGGATCCATACTGGCGCATCACAAGAGACATAGCCGAGAGGATGCACTATTACAAGCCTGCCCAAATTCATAGCAAATTTCTGCCTGGCCTAGGTATGCTAGGAAAGATGTCATCGTCTAGGCCAGAGACTGCAATATTCACAACAGACGATCCTGAGGTTATTGATAAAAAGGTGGCTACCGCTTTTACTGGAGGCCAAGCTACTGTAGCACTCCAGAGGGAACTGGGCGCCAATGCATTTGGCTGCCCAGTTTTCTGGTACTTGCGCTATTTCTTTGACACCGAAAAGCAATCAGACGAGCGGATGCTGAGATGCAAGAGTGGCGACCTTTTGTGCGGCGAGTGTAAATCAGACCTCTCCAAGGGAGCTAAACCCTTTATTGTGGAATTCAAGAGGCGGCGAGAAAAAGCCAAGGATGTGGTTGACAAGTTCATGTATGACGAAAGGCCTTTTTCACCATGAAAACTCTAGAATTTGGTTGTGACGACCACTACGAGGCAGAAAAACTGGCAAGTCTAATGTCCGTACAGAAGGACAGCAGCGTCTGGGTTTCGAGTGTTGAGGCAATGGTTGCAAACGAAATCGTTATACAGTTAAAGGATAGATCATCTCACGCCGTATTGCTCAAGGATGAACCTACAGTAGGCCGACTGAAATCACTGATAGATGATCTCTTAAGAGGAAAAATCAAGATACAATCGAGCAGCTATGTTGGTTCGGTGACTCAAATCATAATTGTTGACTAGCGTAACTCTTTATTCATCTCATCAGTCAGTACTTCTTGAACTTTTGTAAAATAGAGTGCAGTTGAATAAGGCATCATTGGTATATATTCTTGGATAATCCGCATGACGTAAGGAACCGCTCTCTTCGACACGTCTATCTTGAATTTCATCCACAATATCCTATCCTGCTCAAAGTGAATCTTATCTTTGAGATGACGAGGAACAACTTCTTTGGACCTATCTTCAACTCGTTTGTACCAATATGCGAGGACATCAGGATCAAGTCCTTCCCGGAGATCTTTTACGCGGGATATGATCTTGCTCGACGCATAATCTATTGGGGTTTCTGGATACATATAATTCTCTGAAGTCGCCAGAATAAAATTTTGATAATCAAAGATTGCTTAGTATTGTATATACATTAGTCGACATGGCTATTTTGATTATTCCCAAAGTGTCTTACTCTAAAGGAATAATGTATCTCTTATGAAGTGTGCTATAACCAGCTTAATATGACACAAATAGATTTTCACTTCGCCTTAAACCTCTAGTTAAGCTGCCACACTATTAATCGCCTCGCTATATCTGCTCATAGTAAAAGGTCATGATACTCTATTCTTTTAATTGGAGAATATCTGGATGTAGGCACACGTCTATATGACGATAATGCTGCAGATAAGGTAGGTAAATGGTATAGGAGGGTATATAGATCTATATGTCATCATCATCTTCACCATTAAGCTCATCAACTGCAAACCGATTCATAAAATCGATTGAATCTGGCTCAAAGCACCTTGTAATCAAGCGCTTTACACTGCGCTACCCAGAGAAAAAGCTCAAGTTTGTAGGGGATGGCTATCAATTCGATCCAAAGAGGGGTGTGGGCATTGCAGGTTATAGAG
>JBJMEA010000070.1:0-14020 GCA_045809625.1 Nitrososphaera sp.
AGAAACATCACAAAAAGTAGCGCAAATGATGCAGACATACCTTGGAGAAGATCCTGACACACTTGATGCACTAGAGTTCCTGTGTTTGGCAGAAGGTGGAGAAGTAACGCACTATGAAGTTCTAGATGAACTAGCCAAGGACGTGAAAGATAAGAAACTCGCATCTGAAGTCAAGTCTATACTGGCAGAGGAAAAGCAACATCTTCAGCTTTGCACACAGCTTGCAAGAGAAAATAGCAGTGGTTGATCATACATTTTTGGATTATTGGCAAGTGCTAATACTCGACTCTCTTTTTTATTCCTCGTGGCCAGAGAGAATGTTGCCATAATTTCTTACTTTAAAAATCAAAAGATGTGTGAATGCGTTATTCTACTCTATTCATATCCTTCATTTCTTGTGTGTAAATATAGACACAGTCAAGAGACAAATATTCTTCTCACATATACTACATGGGCAACATATCTACTATTTAGAAAGCGTTCTCAACGGCTGTTATAGCTGAGGTTGTGGATTCAAATCCTACCGACTGGTCCATTTTATGATCAGAATAGTTACGACGTTGAATTGAGTTTGTTATAGGCAATTGTCGTAAAAAACTAGCCATCTTTTCTGATCTGATTAATGGGGGTAGCGATGGTGCTAGTTCTTCTTATTCATCATACTACTTTATCATGCCATCCAGGTGATGATATGTTTCAAATACCTAAGACCTTTTTCAATAGTCTTAAACTCCTGCGTTTTTCTATGTTGGTTATTGATGTCATAGGCAAGCAAGCCTCTTTCAGTCAGAAAACTCACGCACTCTTTCATTTGCTCATGTCTAAGAAGTGAGCATTTGTTGAGATGTTGAATTTTGGCATAGGAAATGAAATCAATCGATTTTCCAACTACTGTGCCTTTCCAAAATCCCATGCAGAGAAAAATTTTGGCTCAATTTCAATAACAACCTCGACTCCGTTTCTAGTGTTCTCCATTAGCCTCTTTGCAAGAGGATGCTCGAGGGTACCTAGATACTTTAAGTTTATCTTTTCTACGATTGACAAGTTCTTCTGTATATCTTCAGATATTCTTGCAATTGCTCTTCCCTTTACTCCTTGATACGGAAAATTTTCATCATCAATGGAAAAGTAGATTTTGTCAGGATTTCTTTGGATACTCTGAACCTTCCTTGTCATTTTTGCTGTGCCTGTGTATAACTTGCCAGACCCATTATCATAAAGAAACCAAGTAGGATGGATGATTGGGTATCCTTCTTCATCAATTGAGGCGATCTGTACGTTGAGTTTGCGTTGAAGAAAATTGCTAACTTCTGACTCTGTCACTGACTTAGGCATGCCTGGGATAGCCTGTATGACTTTCAATGTAATTGTAAGGTCAATTGTTGATATAAACATTGAGACTTAGATGAGTGGTGTTGCTATACCGGCTAATGAAAGGGTAAGCAGGTCTAAGGATTTGGAGAGTGAACTCGATTAGAACAATCCAAGCATGCTATATATATAAGATATTGACACTTTCAATGAACGATAGCACATGACATTGGTGTTACCAGGAATATTGTCTCCAGTAACTTCGTAAAATAAAAGCTGCAGTTACGCCATATTTTCCTAGAGTAAGATCAATAAACTTGAGGAATTTGAACTTACGGCCTGAGCCAGACAGCCATATGCTATATAGATTCTATATCCTATCAAGTTAGCAGCTACAGAAAGAGAACTCAGGGATAATCCCATAGACTGCTCCATCCTTTTTCTCTCTGTAGGCTATGCATTAGTATCAAAGCTAGTCACTTGCCTTTTTTTCCTCAGCAGGCGAGACATTCCTGAACTGAAAATATAATGCCAGATCATATACAATTTTCAATACGCCACCAATAACAAAGGGTGCAGACAATAGTGGCAACAATTGTAGAATAGAACCTGTCAGTGAAGGTGATATAGCCTGTGAAATATTTCTTGATATATTGGTGATCGCAGCAGCGGAGGTTCTTTCTTCTTCACGGACTACTGCTACAACGTAGGATTGTCTCGTAGGCACATCCATCTGAGATAAAGCCATTCTTCCTAAGTAAAGGGCTATGGCTAACAATGGAGTAGGAGCAAATCCTACTAGAATAAGCAATACATTCGATGGGATATGCGTAAAAACCATGGTGTTTATAAGTCCAATCTTATCAGCCATCTTGGCTGCAGCTAAAAATGAAAATGCAGTAAGTACTCCTGCAGCTGAGAATATGTAAGATAACGTCGTCAGTTCTATACCGAATTTGCTAAAGAACCAAAGTGATACGATACTTTGAATTACAAAGCCTCATGCAAATGAGTCAACTGCAAACAAGCCTGATAATTTGCCAACTATCTTCTTTGATTTAGGGGAAAGTGTCCGTGACAACGGTTTTGCTGCATCTATCCTTGATAATTCTATCTTGTTTGACATGGAAAAATAGACCCCCACTAGAATAACACCAAAGATACTATAAATCAGGAAAAGGGGCTTTATTGCATCTACCTGATTTAATTGGTATTGTTGTTGCAAGATGTCGGGTAAGCCTGAAAGCAGTATTCCAGCTGACATCGCAAATGTTCCTGCCATATTATAGAGCGCAAACATTGTGTTTATTTTCTTATGATCACTTACTGTCTGCGATATGAGCGCTTGTTCTACTGATAGAAATGGCCCAGTTTCACTGCCAGTTACATTAATTGTTCCTATAAGAGCAGCTATAATCAAGATTACATAGTTGTCTGTAACCACAAAAATTGTGCCAGAGATGGACATAAGCACAGCATAAATTATTAACATCTTGCGCCTGCCAACTCTATCTGCGTAGATACTTGCTAATAGAGTGAAAATGACACTATTAACTAGTGTCGCAGTCAAAATAAGCCCTATAACAAGATCGTTGATTCCAATTAACTTAAGATAGGTGGCAAGCACTATAGACAGAAAGCCGTAAGCAAATGCTCTCACAATCCTAGTAGAGATTATAAGCTTACCATCATTTGTTATCCAATCAAGGAGCAAACCTGTTCACTATTCATTCAGTGGCGGCTTGATGTATCCTTCTTGTCCGATTTGCAATAAGCAAGTAAGGCGTCATAAACATAGCATTGTTTTGCCATATTGTCATGATCATCCTTGGAAATTAAGCTAAATCCTGTCGCTATAGCAACCAAGCCTTCTGATTGTAGCGTTAACGCCCTGTTTGGTGTATCTGCACCGCGGACTATCTTTGCTAGCTCTAATACTTTTGGGTCCTTTTTGTCAAGATGGTATTTTTTTATTATGGCATCAAATGAACACTCGTCACCATGATGCCCAAGCTCTGCATTTGGAACATCAAATGGTATGGCGTTTTGTTCTTTGGCTAATTGGAGTACTTTGTGAGGGGGAACGAAAAAAAACTCTGAGTCCTTGTCAACAAAATTCTTTATCAGCCAAGGACAAGCTATTCTATCTACTTTGGCATGCTCCCTTGTTATCCACTTCATGCAAAATAAGACGGCGTATTTGTATTTGAACAATGACTTAGAGTGCCAAAGAACGCCAATTAGCAACATTCTAGCTTCAGGATAAAAGAAGACTAATGATATATATGTGTGTGAGGATAGCGTTCAATAACACCTAGTTATTAGCATTTTCATATTAACACATGTCCTCTTACTTCGCTAAAGAAGCGCTTATCTTAATTTCATACTGCCAAGTCACAGAATTACAATATATTCTACCATGAGGTGGCTCCTTTACTACATTCTGAACGAAGGCTAGCCCTTCATCTAGAGAATTGTCGGAATTGCTGGCATGAGAAATCTGTTTTGGACGATTCTAATAAACAAATTTCTAAAACAAGCAGGATTTAGTGCCTCAGTTAACTACAATGATTAAAAGGACAGGGTGGGAGTTGAATCGATAACCTAAGCTGACTTATCCCCAAAGATACTCTGTATATCCTATACGTCCAAATGAGCACCATGTGGGCTCACCTGCACCCAAATCCCAGCTTGTCATTTTTAACACCTCTGCAGGAACTACTATGTCCAATAAGGCTTATTCTAACAAGTTGTCAAGGGGGTGACAGTGATCTAGGATATTTGCCTGCTGTTCCTATCTCCACTCCCATTCCCTGGCAGATACATTTTCCTCTGTATCTACCTGAACTTCAAAGACACTTATCATGCCATTCATAAAAGCTAATTCGCCCATTTCTGAGGGTGTGCTCCAAAAGCCTACTCCGTGATACTATGGTTCCTTCCAGAGTAAGGTTCCCTACTACATGGTTGGTCCAAGTTGCTACATGCCCATCTTCAGTCCTAAGTATACCTTGTACTTTACCATTAAATGTTCCATCAGCGTTAAGCGTGCTTACACTTGTTCCAATGTTTATAGCATTTATTATATTTCTACTACCATTATCGAGACTCGCATTTGCCATGAAGCTGAATTCTAACTGGGGTTGCGGAATGATAGCAAGTACTCTTTGTCCTATGGTTCGACCTTGCTCTTGAAAAAATGGTTTTCCAAATAAGGCAGTTGAAATGGCATTGATTTTTTGATTCTAAGTAGAGGCAGAACCTGTGGTTGTCAACTCGTTCTGAGCGAATGAGTCTATTGCCCCAGCGCTAGATATGATTCCTAGGGTCACTGCTGCCAAAAAAGAGACTATCTATTAAATTCTCTTGTTCTGCTCATAACTTAAAGAAAGAGACTGTCATTTAAGTTAAGCATTTCACTACTTTCACAGTCAATGATATTATGCCATAAAAAATAATGTGCGGGCTGCCTGACTACCAATTCACTAGAATTGGGTTCCATTTATTGCCATAGTTTGCCTAACCTTAACAGCGTTTAAGCTGGTCCTATATAATACAGGGATAATTATAATAAAAAATAAAAAACAACAACATCAGAAGCTGTTCAAATCCCGCCGATTCTTCTTTTTCTTGTAGGAGGTCTGAAACCAGCTGGCCTAACTCACTAAATCTAGTTAGGCTTTCAAGAAAATATTGTTTATTAATGATTATACTCACCTTACTTTGAAGCACTCAGCTGTTGAAATATTTTAACTTCATCTACCCATGTCTTTCAAAAAATTGCATCAATTTTGAGCTAAACATGTTGGTGAATTTGACATTATCATGGCTAACATTAGGTATAACAATCTGCTCCGTATTTGGCATATTCTCAGAAAGTATATCCGACATGCTAAGCAGCCACCTAGGACTAGTTCTGCCTTCACTAAGACTGTAGGAATTATTGTTATCTGTTTGACATCCTCCACACTAAACGACGAGACCATTGCGGATTTCAATTCCCTTCAAGGCTTTTTACATTATCCATTAGGTACTGTTTGCCTTCGTCCAGAAGCTGATCAAAAAAGTTTTCCATATCCATGACTCCCTCTACGAAAGTTTGTGCTGCTTTTCTAAAATCTCCTCTTCTTCTTAATGCATCCTCAGTGGACTTTGGACATGAGATCTGAACCTCCGAAGCAATTCGATACCTCTTTCAGATGGCTTCTTGTAAGTAATGGAAGGATTGGAGGTTTATTATGCACCATTGTCTTAGATAGCTTGAATATTTGAAGAACAGTACAATGCAATAAAGGGCCATCCTAGTTGTTATTTTGTCTACCTCAGCATTAATTGTAGAATTATATAATCAATAACCCATCTATTATTTGTCAAATTTCGAATACTATATCTAAAGCTACAAGGAGCACATTACTATTATATGCTTGATGCTAAGAAGGATCTTTCTGAATTTAACAAAGACGAGCTGAATAAAATATTCAAGGAAAACAACATTTCATTCATTCTTATAGCTCCAGATCGAGAATTTAACATAACTCAGCAAAATTTGGCAATAGAGTATAAGGATCATGAGTATATATCTCCACAATCATTGATTGATGAAACTCAAATTAGAATTAAGAATCTCATTGAACGCTCTGAAAAGGAAGGCTTTACATTTTTTGACGATACTCTAGGCAGAGTGGACGATGTGAGTATGCAAGCAAATAAGTTACTCATTCGATTTTCAAAAACTAGGTACTTCCAGTTCGCTGCATTGAACAAAGGTCTTGATTTTCCCCTGTTGGATGTATCTCATGTTACCCTTAGAGACTTTCTCAACGAAGATCCATATGACCTGCGCTCAAGCAGATTACCAAATCCACTAGGAATTGTTACTTCGCTGATTTTAGCGCCTGAAAACAAGCTTGTATTAACTATTCATTCAAATCGTAACTTTGAAGGAAGTGGAATGATGGCTGCACCAATTGGAGGTTCGCTCAGCATAAATGCAGGTGACATAAACGATTTAGGGTTACCTGATCCATTCAGCACTGTTGCCCGAGAAGCATACGAAGAACTAGGAATCAAGATCAGCACATTGGATATCAAATTTTTTGGATTTGGAAGGGAACTGACAACGTTGAAACCAGAGCTCATTGGAGAAATAGTTCTTGATCTTAAAGAGAAAGAGTTCCTTCAAATACAAAAAGATCATGCAAAGGATGAATGGGAAATAGAAAGACAGTTTATCGCAGATCGTAATGAGATCCTTAACTTGCTGAACATGAAGAATTGGAGCCCTCCTGCATGGGCTACCACATACTTATCGGTAATGGATTTTGATTAAGATCATTATGATCTGCGTTAACTTCGATATAAGCAAAACTGCAGTGGTTATGAAGATCCATTTAGTGATGATCTTTTCTTTCTTGGATTTCATAATATTCAAATAAATAAAATGACATAGAATATTATTACCCCCAATTCAAATAATATCCATACCCAAAGGAAATGACATAACAATTCAGATGTGCTAAGGCCCATAAATAAGATGATTAAAACATAGCCCTGCATCAGGTACAAAATACTATCGTACTGTGACATTTGATAAAATTCGGCAAATGACATTCTGTAACTGATATTTAGGATTTAGAATAACAGCTAATAATAATAACCTCTCAAATACAGACCGATAACTGCCATGTAGAATGATGTCCTGCCTGCCTGCACTAAGAGTATAAGCTTAAAACCAAAGCCAAAAATCTCAAGTAGTCCGCGAACTTCCTTTATATGGCTTTTTCCAGCATTGTAGAATTTAATAACATTGCACAGTGTTAGGTTTCCGCGCATGTTTTATATCACCAACCGTATTAAGAGGCATGTCAGAAAAGAACTGGAGGCTTGAAGGTGACTATTTTGAGGCGTGCAATTGCGATAGCGTCTGTCCCTGTATCCTTCTAGGAAATCCAGACCAAGGCGAATGTGACTTAACTGTTGCGTGGCATATTGATAAAGGGCACCTCAATAATACATCTTTGGACGGACTAAACGTAGCTGCTGTTTTTCATACTCCCGGCAATATGTGGACAGGTCCAAAGTGGAAGGCGGCATTGTACTTGGATGAGAGAGCAACCAAAGACCAAGCAGATGCACTTGGCAAGATATTTTCAGGAAAGGCAGGAGGCTTTTTTGGAGTTATAGCAGAATTCATTGGTGAATTGGCAGGTGTTCGATCAGTCCCAATTAAGTTTGAAGTAGCAGACGGCAACAGAAGAAGGACATTGCAGATTCCTTCTGCCATTGATCTCACAATTGAAGGCATGGAGGGAGCTGACAAAACTAAAGAAGTAATTATTAGCAATACACCAATGGGTGTAGCGCCTGGTTTTGCAACCGTGGTAGCAAAGTCTACAAAGAATAGCTACAGCGACTATGGAATGAAGTGGGACAACTCTGGCAAGAATGGGCTCTATTCTAGGTTTTCATACGAACCCTAGACATAATTTACTCAATAAGATAGGAAGACAAGAAGACATATTATTGCCTCGTTGTATGAGGATCAGTGGTCATATCCACTATGATCCTACAGCTCAGCCAGTTTAGGGGACTTTTGCGGTCATATGAATTTCTTCTTAGCACTATTTCCATACATATGCAGTTATCTTGAGCTTTTCGGACTCGGGGTCAAATTCTGCTTCAAGTGCCATAATTAATTTATTCATCCACGCTAACTTTAGTGATTTTGCGAACCCTGTTACTATGATTAATGCTTTGACCTTTACGCCTTCAATCACTTTACCCTTTCCATGAGCCCACCACATGAATTGGTTACCACCTTCAGATATCATGAGCGCACCTTGGTTGCTCTGGTCAACTATTCCTTACGGGTATTGAGTCATGATACCGGAATCTATATTTTTGCCGCTTGGAAACCTCCCCAAACCACTTATTTCAGATGTAAAGCTCACTTCCATAGTTACTCCCTCAGTGGAGTGAACCTTTGTTACTTTAAATGCTGTTACGCTACTGCTCTCTTCAAATAGTTTTTCTCCTAATGCCATACGGATTTGGAATCTCATCATATAGCATATAAGGAGTGGTAGTAGCTTGCGATATGATTTAGTTTACGTCAGTTTTGCTTGAGGGAAGCGTCATTAATCTATCAGTATGCAAGCAAGTTAAGACAAAATTCACAAAAGAATGGGTCGGAAGTAAGGAATTTGGTGTAGTACTGTTTCCGAAGTTGTCTTCCAATATCTCAAATAACAAGAGCAGGAAAAACTGAGGGCGGCGCTGATGGTTGTGGTCTGCTCCATGACTTTAGCCAGTCTTTACAAGAAGTACTTCTATGACGATCACTATTGCCTCCAAGAGCAGTTGAAGGTAAACAAAGTGTTCAAGTCTCACCGGTCCATATTGCTCTACGTATATTGAGTTTGATTGGGCACGATAATTCGAGAACTAGATAGGATAATTAAAAAGCTCTAAAATTCAATACTTGAAGGATTGAGCAGAGCATGAAGAGGAAGATGATATCATACCGAATAAGTTTTATTCCATACAATCCTATATAACAGGAACACTATCAGTAGTAATAGCCCTTTTGCAATGAGTATCGAAGAAAGAGAGAAAGAGAACTTTAGTTAAGAAAGGCTTAAGACGAAGCCTGTACTTCTTCTCTTTGAAAAAAATGGCCACGTATCTTGACGGCCATGACTTGGGAAATATAACTGAAGAACAAATAAAGAAGCCCAAAATTCCCCAACTGACGAATTTGGTATTATACATATAATATGCTTTACAACAAGGAAGAGAACAAGCTTTGGTGTATTTTAGATGCACCCAGCAACGATGCAGTGATCAAACACCACCAAAAAGATGGTCTAAAATGTGACTGTATAACAGAAGTAAAGACCACTCATGAAAAAGTTTTTTGTCACATTTTTCCTTTTATGTAGCCACAATGAAAAATTTAATGCATATTCTTAACAAGTCTATAACACGGGATGTCAAGAATAGAATCAAGAGGAAATCAAAATTACTTCGACAGTAAAATCGGTTTTGCCCGACTATTCTTCAGAGAAAGAATTTGTGACGGAAGGTCAGTTACAAGGAAGAGAACGAAATGCTCAAAATCTGTAATAATGATGACTCCAATTAACACTGCAAGCATAAAATAAGAACGAGAAGATCTACGATGACAAACCGAAGTAGAAGGAAACGGCAACAATAATGGGATCGAATGCATACAATTTCAACAATACCCAGCACTGCTATAATAACGAAAACCATGAAAGCACGAGCAAATGGACTTTTAAACAGATAATAAATAAATTATTAGACATAAAGTAGATTGTAGCTCGTGATAGTAGAATATATTCGGTATAAAATTCCAAGAGAAAGACAGAGAGAGTTTAAAGAAGCATACACGAATGCTTCTAGGTCATTAGATGCATCAAAGCATTGTCAAATGTACGAACTAGCGCATTGTACAGAAGAATCCGAGCTTTATACTCTAAGAATAGAATGGGATTCGCTTGATGGACATATGAAGGGCTTTCGCAACAGCCCTGAGTTCAGAGACTTTTTTAGGTATGTACAACCATTCTTTAATGATATACAAGAAATGCGTCACTATGAATTGACAGCAGTGAGCAAAAGAAAAGATCTCCCTGCTACATAGAATACATCATATTAGTTATCCTAGCTGGCTATTATCTAAATGAGTAGTGCCTTGTAAGAATATATATGCATTGCCAAACATCCGACATTCACACCTCTTTTTCTGTGTTCCATAGTCCTTGCTATAATTGAGGCTCAGCTATTGAGGATCTTATTGGAATCTAATTCATCCCGCAATGGAACAATATCTAAATTACTAATTTTGCTTTCCCATTCCCAAAATGTTACATTACTCTCGCCATTTGGCAGGATGTCATCTAATCCTATTACTACCATGTCATTTAATGGTGCAAGCGTACCAAATGGATTTGTATGAATCTCTGCTGTAATAATTCCAGCGGCATCCTGCGACGCAGGATTGAACTTTACGATTTCATAGAATGTGAGAGTTGCGGTCTCACCATTTTCAGTTTTAAGGGTCTCCATTCCCTGAACAGTTTGCGTCATAAATGAGATTAGTGCGCTACCATTGCTGGTGAAATTAGCGATAGTGTAAATGTGGTTATTTGTAAGGGCTAGCGTACCGTTCCCAGTATATGTCGTACTAATGTACGCATCGTTTATCGGAGTCTCACTTACAGTTCTTACGCTTTCTCTTAAGATCGGATGTTGAGATAACTCTATTCCTGATGAAGTAGTATCAGAAGTGTTGTTGTTAATTATTGTTGTTTCTGTCGTTGCTCTTGTTGTTGTTGTAGACACATTTGCTGTTTGTGCTTCTACTGCAGTCAATGGTATTGGCGCTACTACTATTATCGCTAACAAGTCTATTATTGTCATGACTACGATTGTTTTTATTGATGTTTTAATAATCGTCAAATTTTTAATTATCATTCGCTCTACATCCTACTATAAGTATATACTATTGTATCTGAGTTTATGAGTTTTTAAAGCAATCGCAGAGTCATATACTACCATATATTCTTGTAGGATATCCCATTCCTAGATTGTATTAGTTTGTTTGCTGTTTTTGCTTAATCTTACCAAAGCTTAACTTGCTTCTTCTGCTCCTCCAGTTTCTGTCCAATGGCTGTTGCCACTGATACTCATCTTGCTCATCTGGTTATCCACCTTCCTCATCCTCATGGTGGAAGCCAAGACCATCATTTTCTGGATCGTTATCATCAAGGTCAAATACAGGATTTCCTTGAGTTAAGTTACTGGGAAGCTGCATCTCAGTATAGGATGAATCCCTCTATATTGCCAAGTACTCTATGTATGTTGATATCTACAACATCTCTAGGATTGAAGGTTATATCTTGCGCTGACAAATTGATTAAGGCAATATCAGTAACCTTTGGCGCACCCCCATTGAGCGGATCGGAATATGTGCATGAAATACACAAATTCCTGCAGTTGATGCATGGTCAATATAGTATAATGGGACTTTATCCAAAAACGTGCCAGCTCTACTTTCGTCGTCGATATATCCTGCAATTACTGTTACTTGTGGAATATTGGTTTCAGGGTCGCATGGAACCCTCATCAGGAAATGTCCAGAAACAAAGTTTGGACTTGCATTATAATAGGTAGAACACCAGTCAGTGGGAGAACAAGACCGTCCGGTCTGATGAGGATGTTGTCTGGTATGTTGCTTCCCTCTACACCGCTTCAAAACTATGGCTTGCAAGAGCTACTGAACCTTCTCCAGGTATTGCAAACAACGTACCTGCTGAAGATAATATAATTACAGAGCCTATTGCTAGCAACCTAGGATATTTTATACTTTCAACTTTCACGGCCACGATAAGAATAGATTTGGTTAAAAACTGATTGGTACATTCGACGAATGCGCCACATCAGATGTAGTTCCTGTCAGTCTTTTAACATTGAGGATATTCGTAGCCAGACAAGGCGCTAAGTCGTCAACTTCAAGTTTTGGATCTTGTTTGTTGTTCTTATTGTCTTTGAGACTATGATTTGGATGATGTCTTTTTTGTTGTTTTTTCATCATATTCATCACCATAGAACTACTCATCATCATATTTTTCTGCGTATTCTTATTGCTAAGATATAGAGTCTGTAGTATTCACTTCAAACTTAATCGCCGTTGACTATGGTCCAGTCAATAATATCCTACAGAATTTATGACTCCCTGCAAAAATGCCAATTTTAGCGGGGACAATTATTCAAAATGAGGTCAATTCAATACCGTAATTATGTGGCATGAAAAGATGGACAGGGTTGGAGGTAAAGCCACAACCTACGTTATCTTTCCAGGATTTGCTCCTTTTAGCTATGCGGTCTGTCATTTTTCATTCTCGTGGCAGCTGCAGCCGCCTTTATTGATCAGATCCAGTTTGATTCATCATTGATGGTGGACTCTGCAGGAACAGGAGTCCAACAGAAGCATTTCAAAAAAAACCCTTCAGTTTAGTATCAAGGAATACTATTTGGTACGCTGTCAGACACCTTAATTGAGGCATATTGATATATTTTGTTGGATATACATTACTGATGTCCAATGATTCTACGGGAGAAAAAATCAAGGAAAAAGTAATGGGAACCAAAGACAAACTAAAGGAAACAGTCGGAATGGGGGGAGAAGAAGGCGAACGAGATAAGAAGAAGGAGGGAGAACTGGGACCTGGTGCTGCCACTGAGCTTGAGGAAGAGGTTGCAAAAACAAGTTCAGATAGCCCAACAAAAAGAGTGGAAGGTCAGGGAAAGGCTTTAGGAAAAGAAGAAGAAGGCTCTGCATAAAGCAAAATAGAAAAAATAGCTTTTTTCTCTTCTTCTCATTTGTTGCTCTTTGCTATTTTTTCCTTGTCTTTTCTGCAGTGCCAGGAGTAGTCGTAGTACTTTCTGCAGGGCCGCTGCCTGTACCTGTTGTGGATGTGAAGCCTGTTTCGAGACTCTGAGCTAACGTTAATGTACCTTCACAAGCAAGACTAGCTGTACTAATTGCAGCTGTACCGTCTCCTCACGATTCAAAGGAGTTGGCTGCTGATCCTGCTCCTCTCGCACCAACACTCTTGCTACTGTCCTGGGCAAGTCCATTTTCACCACGCTGTCCTTCTCCTTGAACTTGAACCGTTTCTCTTGCAGTCAGTGCAAATGATCTAGTTGAATTTGAATTAATACTAATGCTTCCTTTGCATTTTGTCTTGTGAAATTGGTGGTTGCTTGGGTAATCTCCATTCCAGCAAAAATCATATTGGTAGCCATACTCATAGATGCTACATAGGCTTCTGCCATGGCTCCAATATTTCTGGCATAAACACCAGCCATTTCTCTTGGATAAAAGAAGATGGAGTTATCATACTAGTTGTCCAGTTCTGGGTTACTTGACCTATCCTTTCGGTCATAGGAGGCCAAACGGATTGCATCGAATTGATAACCTCTCTTTGGGATTCAAGGAAATTATCAGCAATCTCCACTGATGCATCTGCTGTCTCGTTTTGAAAATCTGTAACGGTCTGAGAATACCTTGGTAATTCTCTTCTTGTTTCTTCAATATATCTGCAAATATTCTCATTTGTTTAGTCTATTGACCGGCTAATTGCCTCATGCTGCTCTCGTTGTTGCTGATTTGTATTGATGGATTGTTCATTATCTTCTTGTTGTCGTCTTCTCGAGTATGACATAAAGCTGTAGGTGTAGTCCGACAAAAATAAGGATTGTAAATGATAGTATCATGCAATGCTCACTAGGAATATATTATAAAAGAAGCAGGTTTTTGTTCACAGTGAACCTATCATCCTACATTAATTTTTATTTTTTTTAAAACACCATAACAGGAAGACCCTCGAAGACGGACTTTTTGAAATGAATGCCAAATAAGCATCGTGTCACAATAATTTTCTTCTTTTCTTCTGCTCATAATGTCTGAAATATATGTTCTCAAAATGACTCTTTTGCATAACTGCCTTTATCTATCATTAGATGCATAAATTCATCCTATGAGTCTAGACAATCTAGCAGGCATGTTTTCTCAAAAAAGTGGGATGCAACAATCTATGTCCAGTACCATCATGTCCACTATCATGAGTTATATGATGCAGCACTTTATGCAGAAAGGGCTCGGCAGCTTCATGAATTCAAG
>JBJMEA010000071.1:0-8936 GCA_045809625.1 Nitrososphaera sp.
TTTATCCATCATTGATGTCTTCTACATGCTACCGCTTAGTACCACGATTGGGTATTGAAGAAGAAAGAAATAGGTTGTGACCCTTCTTACAACCTTTTCTCATTAGCCTGTGCTATTATTAGTGGTGGAGCCTGCTGCGGACGTCATATTTCCCGGAGACGTCATATTGCCTTGGGTCCCTGCACCTACTAGACCCATAGCTAGATCCAAGTGCATTATTGCGCCCTGGGTGTCATTGTTCTGTAGTGCGGTGCGTGCTTCTTCTACATGCATTCTTACCTCAGATTGATTCCCTCCCATGGAGCTAGTAGCATTTCCTCCCGCCATAGCACCAGTAGTAGTAGCATTTCCTCCTCCTCCTCCTGCTCCTCCTGATTGGGTCAGATACTGCTGTGCAAAGACTGAATGGTAGCTCCCGAGGGTGGATACTCCAGCTAGCAGTAGTGATGCCGCAACTACTACTATTCCTCCTATGGCAATAGCAGATATTGCTTTGGCTGTTCTATTGTTGTTCTTATTGTTGTTGTCATTCATATCCCTTCCATTGTCTGCATTCATAAGTTCACAACCACATCATATGGAACTTAACAATTGTTGGTGTATGATACCAAAGTAGAATCGAAAAAATCAACTATATTGGAGATCCTGCTAAAAATCTATGATTTATTTTATAGGAGTCGGAATTAGAATTGATTTCAGTCCGTCACATAATTCAATTAGTGAGGATGATGACATTTCATATTCAGAAAAGATGAATCAGGGCTTGCATAGGGTATTGTAAATACAGGCTACCGGATTGGTTCGGCTCTTGGCTTAGCAATTATAGCGGCGATTGCTTCGGCTCAGATGTTACAAGGTGAGAACTGCGGTATCGGCTCAATTGAGGACTATTATCAATCTGGGCATTTGCAGCTCAAGCAAAGGCAGATCCCGTCTACGCCTTTAGCTCTGTCCTGAAATCCTTGCAGAGCCAACGCGAACAGATGGCAGAGAGGAGATAGCGATAGGTACGGTCAGGACTACATTAAGCGCATCAAGCTCTTCTGTGATATGGCGAATCAGCCATTTCCAAAATGCTAGGTGTTTAGCTGCACGGGTGTTGTAAGTATTCACCCACTTTTGTTGCTCGTCTTTTGATAATTCCTTTTTAAGACTTTTAAGATAACCATCAACTATATCCTATTTTGTCATTTCTGCAAATGGCTTGTAAATACTACTATTGAGATTTTCTTTTACATACCTAGAAAGAAGTAGCAATGCATCAATATACGCCCGTTTTGTATTAGGTGACATTGGAACACCATCTCCTTCATTTGACCATTGCTGGATGAAGTCGGCAATCAATTCTTTATCATTGCCGCTCTCAAATTCCATTAGTGCCCATTGAGATGATGGTTTTAATTCCGAGCAAGCTTCCTTAATTTTCCTGTTAAGAGCAAAATTATTAAGTACAAACTCCGGAACTGGTTCATTCCGTCTATGATGATGATGATGATGATGCATGCGACTATCTCTTGTTGTTATTGTAGAAGCTATGCTGACATCATCATTGTCGCGAGCGGCTCCAGCTTTGGTCATCATTGTTCTGGTAGTCGTCTTTCTCATGTTATTTGTTAATTGACAGTTGATTGACGACATTAATATCAGTAGCTCTGTTCTGGATATATTATTAAATATCCATTGCTTGCTAGAACCTTTAGGATAATGGTTTCTTTAAATCTCGCTCAAAAGATAATTTCCGATCACCTTGTAGAAGGTAAGGTCGAGCCTGGCCAAGAAATCGGCCTTAAGGTGGATCGCGTTCTTATGCAAGATGCAACTGGCACCATGGCATGCCTCCAATTTGAAGCCATGGGAATACCGCGGGTCAAGGTAGAACATGCTGCCATCTATGTGGACCACAATATTCTTCAGACTGGATTCGAAAATGCCGACGATCACCGTTTCCTCCAGACATTTGCCTCAAAATATGGTATCTATTATAGCAAACCTGGCAATGGCATCTGTCATCAAGTAAACCTTGAACGCTTTTCAGTACCTGGCAAATTGCTGATAGGTTCTGATAGCCATACTCCTACTGCTGGTGGAGCAGGCATGATGGCAATTGGGGTGGGAGGCCTTGATGTGGCTGTAGCAATGGCTGGCGCACCATTTTACACAAAAATGCCCAAAATAGTCGGAGTAAAGTTGACTGGCAGGCTCAACCCTTGGGTCACTGCCAAGGATATAATACTTGAAATGCTGCGCAGATTGTCTGTCAAGGGAGGTGTAGGCAAGATCTTTGAGTATTACGGAGAAGGTATCAAGAGTCTTGGTATCCCGCAGAGGGGAACCATATGCAATATGGGTGCAGAGCTGGGCGCAACCACATCTTTATTTGAGTCAGATGAAGTCACTCTTGACTACCTTACTCGTCAAGGCAGGGCACCTGATTACAAACGTTATGCTGGAGATGCTGGCTGTAGTTATGATGAAAATATAGAGATAAACCTCAGTGAGCTTGAACCGCTTATTGCTCTTCCGGGCTCACCTGATGCTGTGCATAAGGTACGCGACGTGCAGGGGATTGATGTTCATCAGGTGCTTATTGGCTCATGCACCAATTCCAGTTACGTTGAAATGATGACTGTTGCTCACGTGCTCAAGGGAAGGAAGGTGCATTCAAATGTAACTATGGCGATTAACCCCGGTTCAAAGCAAGTACTTGAAACTGTAGCCCGTGATGGTCCCATATATCATATCATTGCTTCTGGCGCTAGATTACTTGAAAGCGGTTGCCAAGGTTGTATAGGCATGGGTTCTGCCCCTGGAACTGATTGGATTTCTGTAAGATCGTTCAACCGTAATTGGCCCGGAAGAAGCGGTACCAAGGACGACAAAGTCTATCTTACGTCACCTGAAGTTTGTGTTGCTTGCGCTGTGACAGGCAAGATAACTGATCCACGTGACCTCGGTGAGTATCCCAACATCTCATGGCCAGATAAATTTGTAATCGATGACTCCTCTATCATCACGCCATCTCCTATCGATCAGGCGGAAAAGATACAGATATCTAGAGGTCCAAATATACGTCCACTTCCACTACGGCAGCCTATGGAGTCAGTACTTCAAGGTGAAGTACTGATAAGAGTGGGAGATAATATCAGCACTGATGCAATAATGCCCGCTGGGGCAAAGATACTGCCTCTACGGAGCAATGTACCAGCGATAAGTGACTATGTGTTCTACTGGATTGATCCTGACTTTGCGAAAAGAGCAAAGGAAAAACATGGAGGCTTTATCATCGGGGGAGAAAACTATGGCCAGGGATCTAGCAGAGAGCATGCTGCATTGGCGCCAATGTATCTTGGAGTTAAAGGTGTCATAGCAAAATCGTTTGCACGGATTCATAAAGCAAATCTGATCAACTTTGGGATCATACCATTTGAGTTCAATAATGTCTCTGACTTTGAAATTCTGGCTCAGGGCAAGTCCCTCACAATAGAAAATGTAGTCAGCACATTGAAGAAAGGAGATGATATGATTGAAGCAATAGCTGACAAGAACAAGATCACACTAAAGGTCGATCTGACTCCAAGGCAGAGAGATGTTCTGATAGCTGGTGGACTTTTGAATTATATTAGGTCTACTCAGGGTTGATTTTAATAGCCTGCAGGCACAGCAGTAACAATTAGCCCTTAAGAATGAGAAGGGATTACTGCATGCATTAGTAGATAGGCGGGGAAACGGCTAAAGCTTAAGTGCATCAATTCGGAGGCCTTTGCAGTTGCACAATTGCAGCACAGTAATAGACACGTATCCTCCATTTAGTGATATGTAGAAGTAAATTATTATCATCACCATTATTATCAACAATTGGGCTAGCGTTTAACGCTACCAAAGTTCATTGATGTCGACGGCTACTTTGCAAGATATCCCAAGCGTGGATCCCTGATCGCAGGATTCTGATTCTTTTGTATGATATTGGTGCTTCTGCACAAAGATAGTCCGATGTAAACCCTGCTCTGCCAAGGAATTATGGAGTAATAGTCCCTGACATTACTGGCTTGGCTAAAGTGACAGAGTGACACAATAAGATGATAAACATTCATACACTAATAAAGGTCGCTAGTTCAAGTTTCAGTCAAATCAAATTATGTAATAGTGAATGTTTGCGTGAATGCTTATACCCTTTGGAGGGAAGGAAATCTAACAGAAGATATATACAGCAATTAAGCCAATTGAACTTGTAGTATCATAATGACGATATCTCTCGTGGCCACTGAGCCAAAACCCAAGGGCATTAAAGTACAGACAATAGAGAATGCCTTCATGATTTGCGGAACCACATTATTGAAGCGCGGCTTTGCCCACATGCAAAAGCACGGGGTCGTAATGGATGTAACGAATGTAGAGCAGGCTGTAATTGCCGAAGAGGCTGGTGCGGTAGCAGTCATGGTTCTTGACAAGCTGCCGTATGATGTCAGAAAAGCTGGCGGAGTGGCAAGGACTGCAAGTGTCAAAGTAATTCAGGAGATAATGGATGCAATAACAATCCCAATCATGGCTAAGTGTAGGATCGGTCACATAGATGAAGCAAAGGTACTAGAAGCCGTAGGAGTTGATATGATAGACGAAAGTGAAGTGTTGACGCCTGCGGATGAAGAACGCCATATCTGGAAATGGGATTTCACTACCCCCTTTGTCAATGGCGCCAAGAACCTTGGTGAGGCATTACGTAGGATAGAAGAGGGATGTGCAATGATAAGGACCAAGGGAGAGCCAGGAACAGGTAATGTATCCGAGGCAGTGACTCACATACGCATGGTTAACAATGAAATACGCAAGATACGATCAATCTATCTTGATGGCGACAGGCAGGAGCTGATGAAGGCTGCACGCGAACTGAAAGTGTCATATGAAATAGTCGAAGAGTCGGCGCGTCTTGGAAGGTTACCTGTAGTTAATTTTGCTGCAGGTGGAATTACCACGCCAGCAGACGCAGCGCTATTGATGAATCTTGGTTGTGATGGTGTGTTTGTAGGTTCGGGAATTTTCAAATCAGATGACCCTGCCCAGAGGGCAAGATCAGTCGTACTTGCTACGACATTCCATGACGAACCCAAGATAGTGATGGAAGCACAAAGAATGGTTGATGAAAAGAAGTCGCTGCTTGGTATGGACATAAATAATCTTGAGCTGCGTATGCAAGAAAGAGGAGAGCATGCCTGAGCAGTAGTGGTAGTAAAAGAAGCGGTGAAAAAAAGTCTGTGTCTATTGGTGTCCTTGGTCTTCAGGGAGACATTGAGGAAAATGTAGCTGCCACAAACCAAGCGTTACAAGAGCTGCATATCGACAACGGGAATGTCAGCATGGTGCGTTATCCAGAGGAGATAGAAAAGATTGACGGCCTTATTTTGCCAGGCGGCGAAAGCACTGTGCAGAGCACTCTCATTGCTATTCAGCGTTCCTTGCCTGTAATAAAGAAGCGTATTTTAGAAGGCATGCCTGTGCTCGGCACATGCGCTGGTATGATAATGTTATCGAGGAGGGCATATGATAGAGTTGTGGGAGATACGAAGCATAAACTGATAGGCGATCTTGACATTGTTGTTGAGAGGAATGCCTTTGGAAGGCAGAACGACTCATTTGAAGCAGATCTTTCTCTGACCATGCTGGGCAAAGAGGCATTTAAGGGAGTGTTTATCCGAGCTCCTGCCGTAAGTGAGGTGGGTAAGGATGTTGAAGTAGTTGGTAAGCTTAACAACAAAATTGTGGCGGTGAAGCAAAAAAATATCATTGCGACTTCATTTCATCCTGAGCTGTCTGGCGACTCAAGAATGCATAGGCATCTGATCGATATGGTTCTTGAATTCAAGAAGAACAGCTACTCGTGAGGACATCTGCCTCCATGGCCCTTTTTATGCTCGGTTCTCAACAGTAAACCCATTCTAAGAAGGTGAAATTCTGTGTTTGCTTATCGTTTGATGATTTGTTTATTGTCAACCTTAGAGCGCAAAAATAGCTTGATTAGGATAAAGAGAAGTCTTCTACGGTTGTAAACCTTCATGATTTACCATCATCTGGTTGACTTGTGAAATGCTGTCAATCCGTCGCTAGTAGAATATTAGCAGGAATGAATAAAGAGTATTGAAAAGTGTCAGAGGCCGAACCACATGAGATTATACCGAGCGACAAAAAGTCAGAAATATCAAACATTCTCCCGTTATCAAAAACTTCTTTCTATCCGATTTGCTAATGGTATAGATGAATAGTTCACATTTAGTCTCCTTTCTTTTTTCTGCACAAATCCTAAGTGGTGGTGGGTAATGGTGATCTTCTTGATAGAAAATCCTAATCTTGCTACGTATGTAGGCATAAGTATTGCCTATGATCAACTGGATGTCCATAAGAGATAACCTGGTTCGGTCTGAAGGGAGAAATGAGACCTCATATATCCATAAGGAAATTGTTCTCTGAGTATTGTCTTTAGGAATGTTCTTAGAGTATCTTTCATACATAATCTTTATCATTCTCTTCACCGTACCTTGTTATGGAAAATATGGGAATATTCTCCCGTTCATGGGGATCGAACTCATTGACGGCGACAGGATTTACTATAAGAGTAATAACAATCGCCGTTGTTCTTCTGTCTTCTAATTTTACGATAGTTAATGCACAACAATCACTGATGGATCAGCCCCGAGAAATTGAGAATGGACCATCAGCAGCAATAATATCAACATCATTTCAAAGCACCAATGACAGCTTCCGCATACAGGTGCCGGATGGTTGGGTAATCCAGGATCTAAACAATACGGGATCAGCTATGTTAGAAGAGACAACGCGAGGTTACGGAGTACTGGCACAACTTTGTCCAGGGGAACAACAGCAACAAGGAGCATCGCTTACCAATGCTAGTGACGGCAGCACAAACAGCAGTAGTAGTACTAGCGCCAGCATCTGTAAAGGATCTGATGAAGTAATACATATTATCCGATATCTTGACTTAGATAGAAGAATTCCAGCGGCCAGTAATACTACTACCGCCAGCAACAATATGACAACTGACGAAGTTTTATCATATAATTTACAAAAGCTTCAGGAAGTTGGTTACAGAGGCATCCATATTGTAAATAGTACAGACGTGAGGTTGAATCTTACTAATCCACAAACAAACGAAGCAATACGAACAGTACCAACTAAGCTTGTAGAAATGGTATACAGCACTAACTTTGCTCCAAATGAGATGAAAACTGGATATTTCATTTCAACTGCGACTAATGCAACCGAACCAAACGTAGGAACAACGAAAGGTTACACTATATTTTATGAGGGTAATTCTACTGATAGGAGCGCTCCACGGCCAGGAATAACAACAGCATCTAGCATCTTACCCCTACTACCGCCAGCGGTCGGACAGATATTTGATTCATTTGAGTTAATAGGGGCTACAGAACTAGCACAGGGAACAGCTCCCATGGCTGAAATTGCTGAAGGTGGAAATGACGGAGCCGATGATGACAATGACAACAACAATGATGACAATGACAACAACAATGATGACAATGACAACAATAATGATGATGATGACAACGGGGGAAGAAGCTCTCGCGGAGACCGTTTTGCTGACGATGACTATGATGGAGATGACGATGACGATGCAGACTCCAATAGTTAATAGAAAGATCAATTCCAGCTAGCGAAACATCATAACATCAACACAAGAGGATCGATATCAGCGCAGTAATGTTAACGACACCGTAGAAGAATCCACACAAACTCTACAAGAGCGTTTATGCAATGTGTCCTCAATCCTGACCGCTAGTTACTCTGGTTTTTCAAGTCCATTAACAAAGTTTTATCACTGCAGGCATCTTGATATATTTATCACCTATGCTACTCTGTAAACTATCATCGCCAATTTTTTCGTCTATGCTCAGGATTGCAACCCGAGAAACGTCAGATACCTGAGCATATGACTTAAGGACTAGTCTGGAACAAAAAAGAATGCTATCGCAATTATGATATAGACCGCTGTAAGCATTACTCCTTCAAACCAATTACTTCTCCCATCATGTACTATCAAATTCAGTATTATTGCTGCTAGAAAAAGTGTCGCAAGCTCCAATAAGGTAAATACGAGCGTAAATGGCTGTCCCATTGCGATGCCTGCGAAAACCAGAATTGGAACTACAAAAAGTGCAATCTGGCTACCCGATCCTGCTGCTATACCAATCGAGAGCTCAATCTTGCCCTTTCTTGCAAGGAGAATTGCACTGCTGTGCTCGGCTGCATTACCAACGATACCGACAATTATTGCCCCAACGAAGAGTTGACCAAAGCCAAGTGCTTCACCTGTCTTCTCGACAGAAGCCACCAATATCTCGCTTACTACTACGACACCAGCCATACTTATGGCAAGGAGTAGGAACGCCTTCTTCTTGCTCCAATGTGTCCCACTGCTTTCATGTATTTCCTGTGAAGTTTCAGGCGGTGTGAAGAGGTGCTTGTGAGTAATGAAGGTGAACATTATTCCAAGAATGTAAACAACCAAAAGGATGACTGCTAGTGCATCACTCAGTATTTGTACCTGCAGCTGATTTTCTGACGTTGAAAGTATGGTGGTTGCTAAGATGGTTGGAATTGCAAGACCGATTATCGCCAAGAAAAGCATTGATGATTGAATGCCGATATTTTCTCTGCTAAAGCTTTGCTCTTTATGTCTAAAGCCACCCGCAATAATACTCAACCCAAAAATGAGAAGTATATTGCCTATTATTGATCCAGTAATGGACGCCTTTACTAAGTCTAGGAGACCTGCGTTTATAGCTACCACAGAAATAATAATCTCTGCAGCATTACCGAAGGTAACGTTCAGAAGTGATCCTACTGTGGTACCATAGTGGGTTGAAAGATGTTCTGTAGAATCACCTATCAACTTTGCAAGTGGAATC
>JBJMEA010000072.1:0-17135 GCA_045809625.1 Nitrososphaera sp.
GCAGTATTATCACCAAATAATATAACACAACAGCAACAGCCACAGCAGCAGCAAATACAACAATCACAAACCTTGGAACAATTAACTCAGCGGCAACAGTCAGTTCAGCCACAAACTGTCACCTCACCACCACCACCACCACCACCACCATCATTATCATCGTTACCAGAGGCTCAACCTCAAACCCAACCAATACCGCAACCACAAACATCCTTATCATCATTGTCCTCCTCCTCCCCATCATCATCATCATCATCGCCACCACCATCATTCTATAGTAATAATATCTCCAATGATAACAATACAACTAATACAAATACAGTACTATCAAACTCAAGTCCACGCAGTACAATTAAGGTTACCTCAAGCAACCAACATATCGAGCGTGCATCTCCAATGTTACCGTCCTCAACGGACAATGCAGACCAACAAGAACAACAACCTGATCAGCAAAAGCAGCTAATACAACAACGAATGCAAGAAGTTATCAATGAATCTAATTCTGATAACAGAAGCGGTGTAACATCTCTTCCAAAATTCATAGAGAAATATTAAAATCTAGTCGAGCGACAGACACGTTCAAGCTAAATCTGCAGACATTGGTCAAAAACTACTTCTGTATTGCATTAATTGGGAGATAAATCAAAACGAATTTAATTGAGACCCGTAAATTCCGTAAACAGCCTCTACCTAACAATCTAGATAATGAGAAACGAATAGATTCGCTAGGTGCTAATTCACGACGAATAGTTGCATAGCTGGACGCAAGACGTATCGAATTTATTACAACTGCTGTGATTTGCATAATCTTTGCTATTTGCTTCGCTCATCTCGAGTATTATTATACAAAGACCCTGCGCTGTAGGTCTCAAATGGTAAAGTTCTTAGTGAGCATCCTGAATTTGATCTCAGCAGAGAGACGAAACCAATAATTGGTAACATGTACCAATATCATTTATTTCCTATGCTCTTTATTTTTGTTCTCATTAGTTTTGCGGCCCTTTTTGATGACATGACTTTTAAATTATTTGGTGGAAGAAAAAGGAGAAAAGCATTCCTACTTGGATGTGCGAATCTCATCAGTGCTGTCCTTGTAGAAGATTTTGCATGGTTTGTAAATAAATGGTTGGTTCAGCTACAAGATGACCCTAAGGCTGGACAACTAATGCAATTCACTGACTGGACATATATACATCTCGGTATAAACAGACTGGTTATACCGAAGTGGTACTTGGTTGCTATCGCCTTGGCAACAATTGCTGATACGGCTACAATTATTGTACTCTTGTCGGAATGTCAATACAAAGGTTAGTGTGTAACGGTTTTGGAGCTTGTTGATAATATGCCAAAAAAGCAACAAAAAGCGTACGTTACTTGGTAGTAATATTATTATTTTTATATATTGTAGTGCTTTTGCTGCTTTCAATGTTCCTGGTATTGTAATATTGTGCCACTTTCCCGTCACTACAAACATCTATTACCTGTTTTGCATCATCTTGTCCACAAATTTTGTTTACTACAGTCAATAATTGGTTGTCACACACAGATGTTCCATTTGGTAAAGACCTTAGACAGAAGTTTACTACCTCATTCAATTTGTCGTTGAGCAATGCATTGTTATTACCGTTATTAGGGCTAGTTGAAGACCTATTGAAGAAAGATACAGCACCAGCCACCACCGACGATATCAATACTGCCATAATTATAATAACCAATATCTTTTTACCACTCATTATCATATCGTAGAATGTCTATTTTGATGTTATTCCGATATATATAAACCAAAACGGAAGAGAGTAAAAAATCAAAGCTGACAACATTCATCCTTGTTTTCGCATTTGCAACTGTTAGGTTCTAGTAAGCACCTAGGACAAATGACGGCACCGCAACCAACGCAGCTGTTGTCACGTCTGTTACATGCCCAGTGTTTACACTTATTCATAGCCGAACGAACAAAGATATTGCTTTTGACATAGGCACAATGAAGCTAGAATACTTTTAATGGTTTGCATGGTATAACTCGATAAAGAAGCTGTGGACCTACAGCATCCGTATATTACGATTGAATATCATGAGATGATGTATATATTTTTAAATGTAATCTATCAATGTTTTTTCTCTAGCAATTTATTATTAAAGAAACAGAAGACAGGTGGTTGAAACAATTCACCAAATGCCAATTAAAAGGAGTTGGAGTAACGGCTCTATTTGTGATCATGATTTTACTTTTCACGTCTCTGCTAAGTCCAGTCCTAGTGTCTTCACATGGACTGTCGACTTATAAAGACACCAATTCAAAATACCCCAAGAAACCTCATGAGCACAAAATCACGGAATTGAAGGCATCGAAGGATCCTTTTAAGTTTCCTATGCCACTAGGTGAACTGGATACTAATGCAGTAGACTCAGTAGATTCAAACTTAAAGAGTAAGGATCAGCCAAGTGATGACAGTACATGGTCAGGTACTGGTACTGCATTAAAACACAGCACGTTTAAGGCGACAATAGTACCAGAAAAGAAAATGATAAAAAATGTCACAGATAATACCAGTAAAGCCACAACCTATATTACCAGAAAATCAGATACTAAGTCAGATAATGTCTCGTCGGCTTACAACAAGAACATCAGTATTCCTATATCGGATAACAAAAATGGCAGTAAATTGTATAACTTAGATGTCCATGGTAAGGTTATTCCGATAAAATATCAGATTACTGGCCTTTCTAACAAACTCTTAAACATGAGTTTGAAAAACGATAACGCTACTTTATTGATTCAACTCTCCAGTAGTTCTCCAGGTACACTGAGGATTGAACTTGCAAGGAACATTATAGATTCCAAAAATCAAGACATGCACACGGATAGTCCGTTTGCGGTATTTGAAGATGGTCTCTACACATCTTTTGAGGAGACAGAAAATAATAACTACGTACGGCAGGTAATCATGCAGCTCCACAAAGGTACGGGACAAATAGCGATAGTTGGTACTCACCCTTCTCCAGAATATGGTAGTACGACTGCGGTACTTTATGGCATATCTATGACCGTCATAATCATAATAATTGTGGTTGCTAGATATAACAGGTTGAGTTTCACATCTTTAGGCCGCCCCTAGTTTGCAGCCCTTGAATTGCTGAGACTATTGACGAAGGATCAAGATTTTGTTTCATTTCATTTGTAGATCTTTGCAATGACGTTTTTCTTGTAGTCTATATCTGTATTAATTTTGCAAATAGTAGATGTTAGCCAGGTTGACTTTGAATTATAAACGTGGCAGGTTTGATTTGTTTTATTCATATTTCTATCTTTGCAAATGAACTTGAGATCTGCAAATCTTATAGGATCAATTATTTTTGCCAAAATGTCTAACCCAGTTATTGTTCTTATTCCTGGTTTACTAAAATATGCATTAGCATTAACAGCGTAGATCTCATCGCTTCGAACTGCTTCTATTGAGCTGCATCGGTTAGTGCCGCTTAATATATTTGCCTCTTTTGCTGTCCTGTCTAAATCAAATCCGGAGGCCATCAGAATTATTTCGAGGGCTGTGCCCGAGACCCCAGTCCATTGATGCCTCCTGCAATTTCTACCATCTGTGGAACCCAATGACTAGCAGTAAAGAAGGGGTCAAGCCATTCTAGACACACTACCTTTGGATGATTATCATAATAATCGTGGTTATTATTATTATTTCAATTTTTTTGACCTCGCTTCCTTTTTATATATTCTGTACGCTTTTGTAATGACAGGACAAAGCTACCGCCTCAGGTCATCCCTCCGACGTTCTTTGATATTTGCACTATGCTTGCTAAAATATCATAATCAAGCACAAGTACATTTGGTTTGTAATTCAATATTGACATAGCCTGATTTAGTTCTCTTGTAAATGGAGCAATAAGATCAGGTCTTGCTTGCTAGTATCATCCACTATATAAATTTCTGCAGCCGAATACTACTAGAGTTTATATCCAATTCTTCTCAAAAAATTTTTTCTATCACTAACATCTCTTTCTGTTTCTATACCCTTTGATTTGTATCCATCAACAACGCCAAGTATAGCCCTCCCCTGCTCAGTCTCAGTAAATATTACTTCAATCGGATTGGCGGTTGCACAATATATGGTAACTAATTCTGGCACTTCCCTTAATCTCGGTAATATGTTTATTGGGTAGGCATCTCTTATAAGAATAACCAAGCTGTGACCCGACGAAAGTTTGTACGCATAATCAGTTGCAATTATCTCCAAATCAGCATCGTTCCCTGCATGACGAACTAGGCATGCGCCGCTTGCTTCACAAAAGCCTATGCCGTACTTTATACCCGGTACACAGTTAACCAAACACTCTGAAACATCCTCTATTGTCTTTATGAAGTGACTCTGAGCAAGGATAACTTGAACATCAGCAGGGAGCTCTATCCTTAGGCTTTGAATATTCATACCGAATTGATCTTTCAAAGGATTGAGTTCTATATATGTTACCGGATAGAGGATACCCTCAATAAAATCAAATGCTTAGTAAATTTACATGGCAATAGGAATTTAACGAGGTTATGTTTCTACATATTTGACATTGCTAAACAATATCATCGCAATAGTCGCGATTTCTTTTGTAACCGTTGGAAGCATATGGGCAATAGGTAATTTCATGATTCCTCATAAAGAATTATCTATCAAGAACATCAGAGGTATTCTACTAGTTGCACAAGATAACGCATTCAATCAAACTAATCCTGACATCATTGCTAGAGTGAATACCCCGGAGAAACTAACGATAGTAAATAAAGATCTTGTAAGGCATGATCTTATAGTAGACAAATTAAATATCAACACAGCTTACTTATCTCCAGAGCAGGATTTCACAACTGCAATCGCGTCGCAAAAACCAGGAACATTTGAATATTATTGTTCTTTACATCCTGCGTCGATGCGTGGCAAGATAATAATTAACTAAACTATACGTTTTGCTTTCCGCAGCCTTTAATTGTTGATTAATTAGTATATGGATCCATTCCCCTATAGATAACGTCACAGAACCATTTATTCAAGAGCAAATATATATAGAAGCAGAGATATGCTTGGTTATTCTCAGATATAGATGGATGGACGCTATATTCATTACAGGTACGGCTGGTTCTGGCAAATCTCTTCTTGCCTCAAGATTACTGAAATCTCAAAAGGATAACGACATATTTTCGATTGTCTTGAACTTGGATCCAGGAGCGGTTAACTTGCCTTATGCACCCGATGTAGATGTTCGGGATTATGTTGATGTTCAGGCTCTAATGGAGACATACAATCTTGGACCAAACGGTTCATTATTGATTGCAAGCGATATGATAGCAACGAAATTAGATGAGATCCAAACCGAGATAGATAACCTAAATCCAGATTGCGTCATAGTTGACACTGCAGGACAGATCGAATTATTTGCGTTCAGAGCAAGCGGAATGTATTTTGTATCGAATTTTCATGTGGATAATAGGGCAATGATATTTACTTTTGATGGCATGCTAGTGTCATCCCCTATAAACTATGTCGCTGTCTTATTACTGGCATCATCAATTAAACTGCGACTTCAAACTTCTCAAGTTAATGTTCTTACAAAACGCGATCTGATTGTCGAAAGGCTAAAAAGCATTTTGGAGTGGTCAAGTTCTTACACAGCACTGGAATCTGCTCTGGATAACGAAAAAGACACTCAGTCTTCGCTTTTGAGTAAAGATTTAGCCAGAGCGATCGCCAAAAGCGGACTTATGGAAGACCTTATCGCTGTTTCTAGTCTAACTACAAGTGGCATGGTTAACCTGAGTGCGTCATTAGCTAGAATCCTTAAGCAGGGAGAGGACATGGGGGCTTAAGATAGGATTGGGCTCATCGTGTACTGCTGTAGCATCATCATCTACTGCTAATCTCGGCCCTGGATTTGATGTATTTGGCTTAGGCCTCGACGCATTAGAGGACGTGGTGAAGATAGACAATATGCAGGGAACATCAGCGCGAATATCCATCAAGGTATCTGGAGAAAATCATATGTCAATACCCGCCGACACAGATGCAAACTCTGCAGGTTTGGTGATAAAAAAAATGTCTAGGGATTTTAACATATCATCGGACCTTGATGTTAGTATATTAAAGAGAGTGCCAGCAGGATTTGGTATGGGAAGTAGCGCTGCATCAGCTGCGGCAGCCGCTATTGCTTTCGATGGATTATTTGATCTCAGGATCCAAAAAGAGAAAATTATTGAATATGCTGCTGAGGGTGAAATTGCCAGCGCAGGGACAAAACACTACGACAATGTATCGAGTGCAATACTCGGTGGATTTGTTATAGTTAGAACAAATCCCCAGTTGGAGTTTATTAGAATAGATCCGCCTGAAGATCTTGTCCTTGTTATTTCGGTCCCTACAATAAAACTGTCAGCAAGAAAGACTGAAGTCGCAAGAAGTGTATTGCCTAACTATGTTCCGCTCAAAAGTGTTGTTCATAACGTATCTAGTGCAAGTACAATCGTTGCAGGATTTGCGCTAAAAGATATTGAAATGATTGCAAAAGGCATAGATGATGTGATAGTGGAGCCCGCAAGAATGTTTCTTATACCCGCCTACGATGCGGTCAAAAGAAATGCTCTGGGATCCGGCGCTCTAGCAGTAACGATAAGTGGCGCCGGGCCATCGATGGTTTCGTTTTTAAAGACTGAAAAAAACTCTATGCGAGTAGCTGAATCAATGGCTGCTGGTTTCAAAGAGGCAAAAATTGGAAGCAGGGCCTACGTATGCAAGCCAAGCGCCGGGGCTAAAGTAGTATCTCTGGTTACATAGTTGTGCTATTAGTAAGATCATCCATATGGAGTCCACGCTGCTCTATTTTTTGCCTTTATTCAAAAATGCAGACATCATTTTATGTCTGTCCTCATGGGAAAAGCTAAGAGCCCAGCCATATATTTCTAACCTAAGACCGGTTTCTATATCCGCATCCATCGCTTTGTTGATTAGCATTTTGCTGATTTTAACTGCAGTGAAACTGTTCTTCGTAATTTCCTTGGCAAGCATTAGGCACTCATCCATCAGCTTTTTATTGAGAATCTTGGCTTCATTCTCCTTATCTTTTTTCTTCGCTATTTCTTCGCCAGAACTTTGCGACTGCGGCTGCTGACCTTCAGGAGTTAAACTAATCAATTTGTTAACGAGACCTATCTGCGCTGCCTCCTCTGCAGTTACCATTTTACCCGTAAAGATAAGTTCCTTGGCCTTTGCAGGGCCAACAATTCTAGTCAAGCGCTGCGTACCGCCCCAGCCAGGAGGTATGCCTATTGTGACCTCAGGCTGACCGATTTTGGCATTATTCGATGCGACACGGATATCACATACCAACGCAAGTTCACATCCACCACCGAGCGCAAATCCGTTCACTGCGGCGATAACTGGTTTTTCCAATCTCTCAATCTTATTTAGCACAGCTTGGGCCGAAGTTGCGTATTTCTCTGCTTTCATTGGGTCGATATCAACCATGTAAGCAATATCTGCGCCAGCACAAAATGACTTCTCTCCAGCACCAGTAATGACGACTACCTTAATACCGTCGTCGGCTCCGACTATATCAATGGTGCGTGATAATTCAGCGATCACATCTAAGTTTAGGGCATTAAGAGCTTCTGGTCTATTAATTTTAATGATCGCTATATCGCCTAGCGGTTCAAGCTGAATGTATTTCATTGTAGACATAAACAAAAGGCATCTGCATCTTGCAATTAAATCTTATCACTCTGTTAGAAGGTGACTTTGGTGATTGGATTTGGTCAAATCAAATAAGTAAGGGTACATTTACTGATTTTCCGATTTTAGGGGTTTAAGGCATACTCGTGCCGCACAATAGCGTATATGCTAAGTAACCTATACAATTGTATTAATTATTATATATAGCAAATAATTACAAGTCAATGACTGCTTTTGAACTGGCGTCTGCTAGCAATACCCGCGAGTGTAGTACCTTTGGTTATCATGTTCTTGTTTACGCATGTATCACCAACTGAGGTATTCGCAGTAGGTTTTGTACCATTTATAATCTCCACTGCTTCAGTTATGGGAAGGGTTATGTTACAAGCGTTTAGATTTCAATATTTTATAAGAGCATTCATTGGTCGAAATGTCAGCTCTACAGGTAGCATCATATCTGCCAGGCTAGCAGGCGAATTTGTAACTCAAACTACACCGTCGTTTATTGGAGGAGAGGTGGTAAGAATCGCCTTCTTAACAAAGAATGGCGTTCCTGCCGGCAGAGCGGCGTGGGTTACGACCATGGAGATTATCGCTGATGTCTTGGTAGGAACAATGCTTGCTTTTGTGGCAGGAGCAGTTGCTATTTACAACGGAGGCGCATTTATTGGTGTTACAGTCATTTTGGTGGCTATCCCCACTGTAACTTTTTGGTTATCTCTAGTTATATTGTCAGCAAAACGAAATCTTAGAGTGCCAGTTTTTTTTGAAAATATATTGAACAAATTTATTTCTAAGGAAAAGGCAGAAAGAATTGTATATTCAGCTAATCTCGCAATAGCTGATCTATGTAAAATGAGTAGAGAAAATTTCGATTCTACACAGGTGGTAAGAATTTTCGTGATAGGCATTGGAATAACTTTCATTGCTTTTGTGCTTCAAGGAATTTCCTTTATGGTACTAGCAAACGCAGTGGGGTTCAATATTGGTCTATTCGAATCATTATTAGCAACTTCAGCATCAACAGTGGTGTCAACTATCCCTATAACGATAGGTGGCTCTGGTCTAGCAGAATTGGGAATTTGGGCGTATATCTCTAAACTCAATGGTATTCCATCTCTAAACGATTTGGCTAGGGGTTCTGAGCTGAATGTCGTTATTGCATGGAGAATTGCCTCATACCATGTGCCGCTTCTCATTATGTGGGTCGCATTGATGAGGATGACCATGTACAAATTTCCTTTCAAAAATAAAAAGCTCTTGTCCCATTCGTCCGCGTTTGGTCAGAAAAATAATATTCGTGACACTGCTAGCAATATTAAGAAAGACGATGTGGACAAAAAATCAGAGGAAGATGATAGATAACCTACAATGTTCCTTCAAATAAATCTGTCTGGGACTGGTTGAAACGAAATAACTGAATCTACAAAGTTGATCGGTAAGTAAGAAAGAGGCAAAGGCACATACGGATGCAACCTGCATCTAATAGCAAATTTGGCTTGCAAGCATCTTTAATGAATATTTTACTTAGTCAATCTTCAAACTTATAGATGGGAACGCCGCTGATTGACTGCTCAAATTGACACCTCGTTTTTTATTCAGCTTCATTTTCTTCTTCTTCAGAAGA
Source organism: Nitrososphaera sp. (assembly GCA_045809625.1). Taxonomy (GTDB): domain Archaea; phylum Thermoproteota; class Nitrososphaeria; order Nitrososphaerales; family Nitrososphaeraceae; genus Nitrososphaera. The sequence continues at coordinate 9,343 of JBJMEA010000072.1, forward strand.
CGAAAAGGAAGATGAGGAAGTGGCGGGTTGATCTGATTCGACATCCATCAGCTGTAACTCTTGGAGTTCAAATTTATAAATCCTGTCCATTTCCAGACCATATTTTGTTTTTAATAGTTCAACAACTCTTCCGCTCAACTGTCCCGTATACACTCTTATCTTGAACTCATAAACGAAACCTTTCATAAAAGAGCTAATGTCAATGGATTTGGGAACGTCCAAATTCTCTATAATTGTTCTTCCGTCTGGGAGAGACTCGTACAGCTGTATATCTATTTTAAAATCTTTGTCGTATATATCAAGAATGTAACCCGTCCTCATAATCGTATCCTGTTCTTCGAGCGGAACTGACCTTATCTCATCTTCTGCCCAAGCCGGTAATGCCTCGTCACTAGTAGATCTGCTGGACGGACTCCTTGTTTTGCCCATTCTAGTCATTAACTCAAGTCAGCCAGATAAAAAGCCTTTTGTTGTTATTGAAGTTTTTGCAAATGTAATTGGGAGTTGTTAGCCGGTGCATATAAAATAATAGCTTCAAAATTCACTTCAAAGAATTCATTCTCAGCTAATAAAATTGGATTTATTGACAATTGCCACTAAGCATATAGCGTTCTTGTTTATAGAAAAGATGCTATTTTTTTGCTCTAGCAGCGATTCTATTTGTTGTTGGTCTTTTAACGAAATATGATACGTCAAGATAATCCTATTGCAAACCTTAGTTCATAGCTATTGCCACTACAGATATTAACTTTGAGTTCCTATTCATAAGAATCTATCAATTTGTCCGGCTTCCCTGTAGAATGACATTCCATTGTCTTTTGATTTTTCTTCTACAATAATCTATTTTATACTTATTATGTAGCGCATCACTGTGGTTACCAACTATGAAACCACGGACTAGATCAGAGGTGGTCGCGGTTATAACAATATTATTTGCATTTACAACTATTTTATCGGCGAATGTTGTATATGGACAACAACAGTTATCATCATCGCTACGAACGGGCAGTTCACTTAGCACTACAACAATATCTCCTAAACTCAAAGCAGAAATGTGCGATCCCAGTAACCCAACTCTAAAAGTTGTTAATACAACTGAATCACGTATATGCAATATTCCAAAAACGGTAAAAAATGTGACAACTGCAGCAGCTGCATCACCAACAACAACAGCAGCAAACAGTGTCGCTAGTCCAAAAAAACAACAACAGATAGCAATTACAAATAACGACAATGGTATTTCACAATCAAACAGCGCGACAACAGCTACAACAATGACTCCGATTAGCAAATCCAGCAACAAGCCATTATCATCACAATCAACTATAGCACCACAGGCAAATGCTATAAATCAACCGCAACAGCAACAACAACAGCAACCTCAGCAGCTAGTAAAGATAAGTAATCATACTGCTGGAGAGAACTATACATTGCTGCAACTACTCAAGCGGTAGCCTCTGGGAAGTTAATGTACCTTGGTTCTCATGGTGGCGGTGGTAGTAGTAGTACTACTCCCAGCAATCCTGACACTAACGGGAAGGATAAGGATAGCTCTGATAAAAAACACATAAAGAGCGCAAGTGACTCAACACCCATGAACGTAAGAATACGAAAGCAAAGAACTCAGATGGGGCAGGGAGATAGCTTGGAGAGGATATTAAAAGACGTCTTGGAAGAATGATTAAAATATCAAATAATCCAAGTCTTATCCCTCTTCGCTTTGCAAATTTATACCTAGAAATACTGTTTATAGGAAAAAGAACTATCCATAAAAAATTTATTACTGTGCTTTCTTTGAATTTAGTCTAACATCAATCAATATCTTACTAGCATGAATAAACCGGCAACAATATATTTATTTAGCATAAACTGACTCTGAGAATTGCATGGTAGTTGATAACAAAGCCACTGTTACATATATTCGCGTACTCAAAGAGGACCTTGGAATCTTCCGTATAAAACCAGCTGACGGTCCTGTTCCTGACTTCAAGGCAGGTCAGTTTGTTACCTTAGGTCTTCATATACCATCAGAGGGAAAGATTGTCCGCAGAGCCTACTCCATTGCTTCTCCTCCCGAGCAAAAGAAACATTTCGAACTCATTATAAGATGGGTAAGAAAACCAGTACCGGGTCGCTTGACCACCGAACTATTCAATAAAAAGGAAGAAGACGAGATCATGTGGGTGAAGCCGACAGGGATCTTTACAATTAGCGAGAAACTGCATAATGGTGAACCAGATAATAGAAGAATGGTTCTAATAGGGGGTGGAACAGGTTTAGCGCCATTTATATCGTATGCTCTGCACATGAAATCAATTGGAAGCAAGCGTCAGATAGTCGTGTTGCATGGAGCGAGTTATGTTGATGAGTTAAGCTATCGCGAATTGCTAACTGAACTGGAAGAGGAGAGCGTAGATAAAGGAAGAGACAAATGGGACTTTTATTACAGAGCGAGTATTAGTAGACCTCAGGAGTGGTTCAACAGATCCTGGGGAGGACAAAGAGGTAGAGTTGAAACGTTTTTGAGACCTAAAGCTGGAAGTGATCGCTCCCCACTTGAAGAGTTAGTTGGCGAGAAGATAACTACAGAAAATACGTCTTTTTATGTGTGTGGATGGCAAGGTACGGTTGATGGGTCGCTTGATTACCTTGTGCCGAAAGGATTCGTCACCGAACGAAACAAAAGGAAAGACGGAAGCTATGAGGTCAAATTTGAGTCATATGGATAGATATGCCCTTGCTGATTTTTTAAAGGCTTATAACAGTGCCACATGGGAGAACTAAATATGAAGTTTGAATTAGAGGAATTCTCAAGTGTGGAAGATGTCTTTCTTTATCTCGTATCCATTGCACCTCCTATGAAACAGGTTCTACCTGTGAGCTCGTACAAAGGCTATGTATTCTCAGTTGTACCTTTAACACCACTATCTGGAGACGTGTTAATGATGGTTTATACAAAAGCCAGACTTGATCCAGGAATGGTAGAATTTGATATCTCCACTAAAAAATATAAGAACGTAAGTTCGGTTGAGAGAGCAGACAAGAATTATTTCATAGTGTTGACACCTACAAGAGCGAGCCTCGCAGACAGCGCAATTGAGTATCTGGATTCTATAAATAGCGAACAGAAGGCAAAGTAAGCAGCCTCAGAGTCGAGGCGGCGGAGATTTGGTTACGGATCTCTTGCGGGAGTATCTTTCAACGATATCTTCGGGTAACTGACCGTTGAAAAGTTCCTTTGATAAGCCTTTTAGGTATCTCATGACAGCCCAGGTTCCTGCTTTTATTAAACATGCCATGAATATTTTCATTGGAGGCCCGTAGGTCTTATTTCTAATAATAATCGGTATAATATCGTTAATTATTCTAAGGTTATGCTCCCAACATTTCCAAAATAAGGTAAACTGCGATTCGTTCAAGTTACCAAAATGCATTGAATTCCTTTCGGAAAAGTCTTGATAAAGTAGCGGCGCAACCAGCCCTCTCATATTCGTGTCCTTGAAATCCTGGATAAGATCAATAGTATACTGAGTTTCATCAGGCGTTTCATCAGGCCACCCTATGATCAGGGTCAATGCAGGAAACCAGTGATTCTCATTTAAGGTTTTACAACCCTGCCTTACAACTGCTCCCCATTCTTCGGGTTGGTAAGGTTTTGTTTTTATACCTAGGTGTTTCTTTACCATTCGCGGCGCTACAGTCTCAACACCTAGATTAGTTGCAAGCCACCTTCCACTTTTGTGCATTTCGTTTATTTCGGAGAGATGCTTGATAAGAATTGGCGAACATGCCACAGCGGATAGCGTCATATGTGTTGTGCCTATGAAGTTAGCACCTACAGACTTCAACCCTTTCCACAAATCCGTAATCGCGTCAGCATTGGGTATAAAGTCTTTGTTATCACATCCATAAAGTAACATCTCATCTGATTGAAGCCAAATTGAATCAAAACCGTATCTCAAGTTGATTCTAGCCTCAGCCTGTAATCGTTCTAATGGAATGTCTTTCTTTGAACGCTTATTTACATCACAAAAGTCACACCCTCTTCCGCAACCACGCATTGCTTCGATTAATGAGTTTATAGTTGGACCGCGGATTGGAGGAATATTCTCGATGTTTCTAACATACGTGTGGAGCAATTCCGGAGCATCGCCTGCCTCCAAGTCATGGAACAGATCAAGTGCCAGCTCATCGGCTTCGCCGATAACTACTGTATCAATGCCGTGAATTTTCATTCTGTCAGGTTTTGCGAGCTCCCAAGCACCGTTGCCCCCGACCACTACCTTGAAACTGTATTTCTTTTTTAACTGGATAATGGAAGCACACATCTTCTTAAATTTCATAGCTACGTATGATAGCTTTTCAGGTGACATTGTAGTGGTGACAGGTGCCATGCCAAGTGGATCCATTACATTGATTCCTATTACTTTTGTTTGTGGCCCGACACATTTGTCAAGCATATCTGGGTGTGCAAGGAAAACATCCTCCCGTTTATACTCCTTTAAAAGAGCTGATTCTATTCTTCTTAATCCGCACTGGGCAACCTTCACCTCTCCCGTGCTTTGATCCGTTTCAACGCTGGGACAAAACAACTTGTCAAATACAAATTCAGGGATGAGCTCATAAGGCCCACATGCAATAAAACCATACAAAAAATTTCCTCTGTAATTCGTCATGAGACTGCGATCTGCTGTTAAGACTAAGTGCTTGCCGGCTGCCATTTCTTTAGCTATCCTCCCTTACTTCGTCTAGTATTCAGTATAAATCTATTACTATAATTAACCTTTAATTATACTGTGTTGTATTTGAACTCGCTTCAATAGAGCCCTCTTCTATGTCCTTTGACCAATATTGATTTTAGTTGCCTATGGTCAAGCGTGTAGAGTGTATCTAAAAAGCTCGCCCACAAAAAACCGTCATGCTCAGCAGATAGCGTGACATCTTTAGTAGAAGTGGTCGCGAAGTAAAATCTTACCTCCTTTTCTGATTTCATGCCGTCCGCCCTAAAGTATGAATACCGAATTTTGCCAACATATGACTGAATATCCAAGGAGCTAATACCAGTTTCTTCAAATACCTCTCGTAGAAGAGTTTGGATTTCTGTTTCTCCTTTCTCCTTGTGTCCTTGAGGAAAGCCCCAGAAGCCCCTCCTATTCCTGAGCAGGAGAAACTCGGATGATTGCATATTTTCGGGTGAAGTTTGATACTTTATTACTGCTCCTATAGATTGCTCCAGGGCCACTCTCTACCATAGTTCAGAGAAATTAGGAGAGTTATAATGTTGTTTCTTTGCGTTAAAACTATTAATAACCAAATAAAACTGTTCAATTGTTGCAGGGCCGGTCGTCTAGTCCGGTAGGATACGGCATTGGCATTGCTGAGGTCGTGGGTTCAAATCCCACCCGGTCCATTTCTTTCTGTTGTACAAATACGGTATTAAATTACGCTTGATTTTGAATAAGTGGAGGACAGGATGCTTCGATAAATTAGGTCTCTATCTAAGGAGGAAGCTCATTTGCTGTTGCCGTAGTACTATTGGTGTTACTCCCTGAAGGCTCTCATTGTGTGGTAGGAGAAGAAGCAGCAATGCCTGTCGAATTGTTGCTAGCCCTGCTACTGCTGGTGCTAGTGTTGCTAATACCACTTTCCCATCTCCAGAATGTAATCTTATCAATTGATGACGACATATCGTCAATTCCTGCTGCTATCAAACCGTTTAATGGTGCAAGAGTACCAGTTGAATTGGTCTGGAAAACTGCTGTTACAATGCCCTTGCCTGGTCCACCACCTGCTGTAGGGTTGTTGAACTGTACAATTTCATAAACTGTGGCTACTGCAGTCTCGCCAGTTTCTGTCCTGATGGTTTCCTTCGCATAGCCAGACGACGTCGGCATTGAGATAATGACTGTACCATTACTAGTGGTATTGATAGTCTGTGTGCTGTTAGGAAGATTTAACGTGCCATTCCCAGAGTATGTTAGTATAAAGTGAGTCTCATTTATTGGAGTAACGCCTTGTTCTTTTGTTCGTTGTTGGTAGATAGGTTGTGGTGATAACTTTATTCCAGATGGTGCTGAGGATGTGGTAGCATTGATTCCTGCTGTAGTTATGGTGGCTGCTACCGGACTAAGTGTGCTTGCTCATACAAGCATTATTGTTGCTATTGCCAGAACAGTGATAGTCGTTGCTCTTATCGCTATGAGTTGGCGATGATAGTTGTTATTCTTGTTATCATTCTTCTTCTCGTTGTTGTTAAGATGTATCAAATGTTATTTCTAAGCATGAATACAAAGGCTAAATGTATTCCCGTACTCTCTGGGCTGTCTTTTCACCATATGAAAAACTACCATTGTCCACACGTATTTAGTGCCTCTAAATTAATTTATAATATATGAAGTAGAAGGATGGGAGGAGGAGGATTGATAAAACAAAAATGGCAACAAAGTTTTATTCCTATTGGGTTTATGTAGCCCGAGACAACGAGTTAAATAACGCAAGTACTCAAGACCTAACAAATCAATTGCAAACAGTCCTAGGAACACATAGATTATTATCGATTACTAGTTCGGCAACTAATGGCGTCGTTGTTACGACTATGGCTTATGAGGTGCCAGACGAGTAAAATGAAGACAGAACCACCTATAGCTTATACTACTATTTTGGCATTGAATTCGTATCAGAAATTGGTACCCTCAAAAGTGAGCACGCCTTAAGAAGCGAGATTATTAGTAGCCATAGCTTAAATTGGAGCCCTGTGCCGACTTCCGAAAAATTATTTACCTCTAACTTAGTCTCATTTTTTGAGCTCAGTATTTTTTCTGATATCTTCATTATTATAGCTATTTGTTCGCTAATTAACACTCATATTGATAAATCTGGTCGTAATGAGCTGAGGTCGTGGGTTCAACTCCCACCCGGTCCATTTTATTAATCTTGTTACCAACGCATTGTTTTGTGCTCATTATGAGTAGGTGTCGGACAAATTCAGCAGCAATGTCAATATAAAATGAATCTGATACACCATGTGCACCTTAGACATCAACAAGCGATTTTGTCTCAAATTGTCTCACTTTCGACGTAATAGTTCCCCTACAACTTCCGAAGCAACAGACCTACAAGGGCGGTGAACTGTAATTATCTAGCATTGTGTGAATTGCTACTACTACCTACTACGTGATCGCTGCAGCGATATTCTCAAAAAGATTGACCCAATTGACATGCCCAGAAATATCTCTGTCTGACAATAATCAACCTTTCCTCCTGAACGATATAGATGACTTGTCCGAGGTTCCCTGCCGCATAAAAGTGATGGTTGGCGTTACCAACAACGCCCTTCTGTGGAAGATGTATCCACCATCCATATTGATATTCTATAGATGGATCGGTAGTGCTGTTTGCGCGGGTAGAACTCTTTAGGCACTTCCCAAAAGACTGCTCGATGATGAGAGGCGCTGGGGGAGCATGCAAGAAGAAAATAATATAGTGGATGGACGCGTATGTGGATATTATGTTCTCTACTATATTCGTGTTTCTTAATGTGACTATAAAAGCTAGTTCTAAATTTTCCCTATAAAGGAGACTTTTATAATTTTGTTACTTAGCGCATTAATACAATATTGCTCAGTTTTGTAGATAAATGCAAAAGAGCACCATCTTGCCTTTGACTGTTGCAGGGCTGTTGATCATTGTAGGTGCGATTTATCTAGTATCTGCATATCGGGAACCTATAGAAGCTGCTGAGGAAAGCAGCGCTGAGGGAGAACAGGCAGGAGGAGAGGGAGAGTCGGACGGTA
>JBJMEA010000073.1:0-24462 GCA_045809625.1 Nitrososphaera sp.
GATTGCTCAAGGCTATTTTGCCGATATTGTAGTTTTTGACCGCAAAGAGCTTGGAAATAATACTAATAATAATAAAAATAATAACCATAACCCTGACAATCCATATCTAAACTTGATAAAATCGACTGAAGGTAACTTGAAACTCTTGATAATCGGAGGCAGAGCAAGGTATGGTGATCCAGAGATTTTGCGCGCTCTGGGTTTAAGTTTACCTGAAAAAATCAAGATAGAGAAGAAAGAAAAGATGATAGATGTACTTGAGCCCGCAATAGAATACGGCAACTTAAAGCTAAGCAAAGTTAGATCTAATCTGAGCAGAACTTTAAGAAGTCCTATGGACGCAATAAATAGGCTATTTATGAGTCTTCAAAAAATGAAAGCAGGAGAACAACCTCTAAGGCTAATCCCCTTAGAGGAGGAAGATGATGAGATTAATCGACCACTTTTCTTGGCTAACACGCTAGGTGCTTTTCGTGCCAAGAATTTCTCCAGATCTAAAAAACACCTCCGTTCTATGAGTTCGAAACCAACTAGTAGATTAGACCCGCTGACAATGGACAAAGACAGAGACTTTTTTAAGCAACTCAAAGAAAATCCAAATGCACCAGCCTACCTGTCTAAGCTGAAATATTCTCATTAAAAAGCTAAGATCAATTTCTAATATTTCACTCTCGGTCTCAGTAACTCGACCAGCTGAATATGTATAAAGTCTAACAATGAGTTCCATTATTATCATTGTATCAGGACTAACAACTAACAACAACCTTAATTTCAAGTCATTTAATTATTTGTCAAAAAGAATATACATTATAATTAATTGGGCTGATGCTTTCAGCACTAATCATACTTACGTCACTGGTCGCAAATAGTTCTATCTTCAATATTTCGCGGGGCCCCATATGATATCTCACTCCTAAAATAGGATTCTTGGGAATAAAGCAGTGAAATAGGAAGAAGATGCAGACGGAAGGAGAGGAACCATCATCATATAATATGATAATGGATTCCTAGTCAATTTTCCTTTATGGAATGAATGCCCCCATGACTAGGATGAAATACTAAGGAAAGCTGACTAAATTTTTTTTAGTTTCATTGGCCTTAATGTAGGCACAATAGAGGGACACGCAAAGGAGTCTTCACCGAGGGAGGCTACTCCAACCTATGTAGTCAGGTGAGATTGCAATATGATTGTAGTAAGCCAGACGCAGATAAGTCCCTTTTCAAAATAGGCGCAAACAAAGATTTTTACGCCCTCGACGATCTGCTTGGTATGGAGAGGAGGGCATGGCTATTGGATGAAGTATAGAATAGTCAAGAGACTTGGTTCAGGTGGATTCGGCAATGTCTATGAGGTCCAGGCAAGCGACGGCAACACCTATGCCATGAAACTCTTAAAAGATCTTACTTTAATCAACAAACAGAGGTTTGAATCAGAGATCAAGATACTTTCGCAGCTAGATCATCCTAATATTGTAAAGATTTTTGAATGGAACCTTGCAGGGGATCCTCCTGATTATAGTCCCTGGTATACAATGGAATATCTTCACGGCGAGTCCCTTGCAGTCCATATGGAAAGCAAATTTGAAGGAGAGTACGTATTCCAAAGAAATTGGACTATTAATACAATAATACTTCCTGCTTGTCATGCGCTTGCACAAGCCCATAGTGCAGGAATTTATCATCGTGACCTAAAGCCTGACAACATTTTATACACAAATAATGCCAGAGCACAAATAAAGATAACCGACTGGGGCTTAGGCAGAGACATAGGAAGAGAGTCTATTGCACTTACAGCCTCTGCTGGCCAGCTCGGAGGTACTCCAGGTTATTGCGCCCCTGAGCAGTGGTTCATGTTTGAGGAGATAGATGGGCGGGCAGACATATACTCTTTGGGGGTTATATTCTATGAAATGATGACAGGAAGGAGGCCGCCCAATTATGACGAAAACAATAGCGAATTAAAGAGGTTAAAAGCAGTAGATGCTCCTTCCAAATATCATCCCACCATTACTAAAGAACTTGATAACTGCATATTAAAGATGCTTGAGCTTGATGTTGTAAAACGACACCATTCTGTCTGGCAGATAATATCTGAAATTGAGTCCCTACCTGACGCCCGATATTATTACTAGCCTTCTTCACTGAGTCTAAATTTTCAGTTTTTTCTTTATGTGGCTCGTAGCGTTCAATGCAATTAAACCAGGCTTTACTATTTTCATATTCCAAAGCGCTTAAACTTCGAGAAGAGAACCCTAACTGTAGGCTTTAACATGCTGTTGGACTTCATTGTCTTCTAAAATTACGTTTTTGGACAATGAAGTAGTGCCCTCCAATATCTTGTACCTTGGAAAGACGATTATTCTTATCATCTGTCGCGGGCTTAACTCTTTGCTCTAGGACTAATGGTGTAAAAAACTGGTTTAATGTTGTAGTTTAGTTGAACTTTGACAAGATATTCACTCAAAGTAGGTTACCTCGAAAACTGATCCTTCTGGGTTCCTATATTCCGAAATCAGAAAGGGATTAGCATGGCCCTATTTTTATACTCTTATCTGTTATTTGAAACCAACATGATCGCATAAGGGTATACAAAGATTTATGACTCATTGCATGTATTATCTAAAACACTAATGATTGGAAAATGTGATCAGTGCGGACTAATGAATGTCGAGGTGAAGCTCACGAAAACTGAAAATAATAATAATAAAACAAGGACTTTATGCAATCAATGCCGTCCCACAGATGGTGCGTATGGTTACTGAGAGCTTCTTAATACTTCTTCCAAGATCTAACGCCGCCTAAGTTAGGAGTATTTACGTTTGAAATCAAAAACCCGCCTTTTTGAGTTTTGAACCGCAATTTGGGCATGCTGTCATGATATGCTTGGTTCCACAACTTAAGCAATAATAGTTGATCCCTTGTTTTCCATAGCCTGGACTGGACCCAAAAAAGCTCCAAGCATTCATTCCCATTTTTCTCATCTGTCTCTGTCGTATAAAGTAGTTGATGCTGAGAAATACTGCTATTATGGCAATTATATCAAGCGGAAATGGAAGAAGAAAAGCGAGGGCAAGGCTGATACCAATGGATATTGCAATCCAGATCAATTGAACTTTGAAGAATCTTTTGGTATTAGGATCCATTCACTATCGTTGATTGTACATACCTAAAATGTTTTTGCTGTCCTCAGTATAGTTGGTCATCAATTTTAATCCTGGCGACTAACTGCTTACCGGGACCATATTGCTATGCTGGAAGAGGTTGTTGGTTGCTAACAAAGACCAATTTGGCCGAAGGGTTGGCTACAATAATTTTTCAAGCGCAAAATCGCTAAGGATTCCGGCAGTTAACTGCGGCGCCTTGTGTATGATTAGTCGGACCTTTCCATTTCCTCCAATCGCGGAAAAGTTCGGCTTGAGAAGAATAAGCATGTAACTCAAGAATGCTCAATCATATCACTCTTTATCTTGTATGCTCTGACGAATAATTCTTTAGGTAAAACCCTAATGACCCGAAATCGGTCTGGGGCCGAGTTGGTAATATTATCATGGTCTCATCACTAGACAATAACATATAGCCCTCAAACTAACTGATGGTGCCGATTTCTATCTAAATACTGTTCAAAGGACTACTCAGTTGGGCCTAAAAAGAGAGTGCTTCAATAAACTCATGGCGGATACATGTACCGTTTTTAGAGGTCGGTATATCTTTTCAATTACCATCGAGTGCGGAATAAGCAGAACCAGAAGTCTATAACATCGCTATAATATCGAGATTGTATATAATCTGCTAGATTTGATATTCGAACTCAGCATGTTGGCAGAGCGTGAATAGATTCGAACTCTTTTGTTCTGTATTTATATAATAGGCAAATAAGAGAACCCCTACGAGGATTCTTCATTTGCAGAATCTCAGAGATATGATACAACGAGATTCTTTTCAAAAGAATCAAGAATTATGTAACGAGCTCTTTGGAGTGCCAGTGACACTTAGTCCGTTGGCTACTATCTTCGGTTAGCGTGGGCATTTAAACGAATTAAATAAAAATAGAATGAAGGCCGTCCGTCTGCAGTTTTCCTATCTAAGTTTTTGTGGCTCTTATCAGAAACTCTCCTAGGCTCAGAGAAGCACCACAGCTGGTACAGCGGTTGCTTGATTGACCTAAGATTTCCCTCACAGAGCGCAGCGCTTTCATCTTGTATACTATGGAACTACATTTGTCGCATACTACGTTTACAAACACGCTCAAATGATTCACTCATCAGTTAATAGCAGTACCCTGAAGGATTGTTTACAAAATGTTCAGTAAGTACTAACTACTATAAAAATCTCTTAGCATTAAGGCCTAGATACTTTGACTAGATAGATCTTATTCTGGAACAAATAATAGCATTATTCTGGCTCATAATGTGATAGCCTTTAGTCTCTTTTTTTAGTCCAGAACTAGCCCAAAATAGCGTGTATATCCAGGAATTGCGGCTTATCGCCTTTTTTAGGGTGGCTAGATTTAATTCGATCATCAAAAGCTGGAGGAAAGCTTGGTAGCAGAAAGATGAAACCCTGATATTTGAAACGTACCGAAACTGATAATTTCTGAGACCGCTTTTGTGTTGGTGAGACTTCTAATCTGGTCATTTTGAGAGCAAGCCGAGCAGATTACCCCTTTAAACAACCTACGATAAAGCCTGCAGCAAAACTACCAGTAAGGGGCACTCCAAAGTTCATCATAGTCGGTACTACTTGAGTGTCCATTACTGAAGAAGCATAACTTGCGCTTGCTACGGAAAATTCTGTAATAGCCTTATTGGACACAGAAACGATCTTCTCCCAGTCAACACTCACCAATCCCTTGTAGTTTAAATACGCCAGACCTGCCAACAATAGGCCTGCGATGCCAATTATGATTTTTATCCCCTTCTTAATCGCATAGCCGATTAAAAATCCTGACGCCCCACCGGAGGCGGCCGAAGTCAACATAAAACCAATATCATATGCCAAGCCAATTTGTTGTGCTTACGAACACTGAAAAGTTCGAAGGCCTAATACCCAAGACAACTGTGTCTATCATAAATGACAGATGGTATATAACCAAAGCATTAAGGTGCTGCGGAAAGGAATTGTATAAAAATAAAAATTATGCAGCTTTATTCGCCCATGTTACTACAGCAAATGTGCTCACTGCGGAGCCAACTATCCCTGCCAAGATAGATCCCAGCACAGCTTGATTGACCACAATTTCCGGCAACACGTTTCCCAGCCATGACACAGCGTTTGGCACCATTAAATATCCTGCTGTTCCAATTGCGAAACCCAGTGCCCAAAAAATCAAAATCGCTACTGTTCTAGACATTCTCCTCCACCCGAAAACTTTCAGATCGTATCCGATTCATTATCGACAAGCATGCACGGTTCTAATAAGTTGGATGGTTAATTTTTATGGAGTGCTCGTTATTAACACCGCATACTTGATGAACAATTCTTATATAAGAAATATCTATCTGATCTAGCCACTACCGGCACCATTAACAATAATTAAGACATAGGTTAAATTTATGAAACATTGAAGCATAAGTTATACATGATATATTTCTATATTAAAATGATTTTCACGATAATTACAGGAGATTTGAGTAGAAGCATGCCAGAAGTTCTGTGTAAACCGACTAGTCCATCAGTCTTTGTTGAAGTCAATGATACTACTGTAACTTACACGAGATGGTGCCTATAAAAATGGAAACTGGGATCGCCCTTTTTGCCACAGAAAGAAAGGATGAAAAAAATAACAAACCATCATGTCCCGAGTGTGGTTGTCAGATTATCTTTGACGTTTATCATGGAGAGTACATATGCCAATCCTGCGGTTATGTCGTGCTTGAGAAAATGGATTACTGTGGTCATGAAACTCATTCAAATAGTTCAGATGAAAGGTTAAAAAACGTGCGTGGAAGCGGGCAGACCAGTTCCCTGTTAATGAACTACGGACTGCAAACGGAAATCAGTGTATCTGACAAAGATTATAATGGAAAACCGATCAACTTCGCAAACGCAGAACGTATTGCTTGTGTACGTAAGCTGCACGCAAGACTAAAAGCTTCTTCAGAGGAAAGAAGGATAGCAAGAGTACTCTCGGTTATAGACAAAATATCATCAAAGTTGCTATTTCCAAAGTCACTGTCAGAGGCCGCAGCAAAACTATACAGAAGCTATTCGTCTAAAAATAATACCAAAGGCATGTCTGTAAATGGCAATGCAATTGCCGCAGTTTACCTTGCTTGCAAGCAATCCTGTATTGCGAGAGGGCTCGAAGAGATTGTTGAATCAACGGACTTCTCCAACAATAAGAGGTCATCTCTCCGAATAGCATTTCGGTGCTATAAGCGGATGGCAATGTGTATGACAAACGCGGGACAAACAGATTCGATAAATAATGAGCGTCAAACATTTGATCACGTCATTCCTCTCGACAAATACATTTCAAAGATTTCAAATAAGGCCAAGATTGACTGGCGAATACAAAAACTAGCATTGGAAATTGCCCGTCAGACGGAGGACAATATACTGCTATCTGGTAAGGACCCTGTTGGAATTGCATCCGCATATCTGTATATTTCTGCATCCTTGTGTGGCTACCAGATATATCTCACGGACATTGCCAACTTTTCACAGGTGACGGAGATTACAATAAGGACTAGATGCAAAGAAATTCTATCAAGCTTCAACCTTGAAGTAAGGGTAAGATCATCGTCTGGTTGCAATACTGTTGCCTGCTAAGTAAGCATTTTAAAATTTCGTGTACTTTTCTTTTTGTAAGCAACCCCCAAATATTTTAACACTGGTTGAGATGCAACCTGAGAAAGAGGACGGGATGTAGGTTTTATTACTGCAATTCACAATGGCACATTGTTCGTTCATTAGTTCGTTCGACCAGTAACCTATTTTTATGGCGTTGAAACAACCTCAGCATCTAAGAATGCAGAAGCGCAATTGTATACCTCGTATAACTAAGCAAAATAGGAGACTGGAAGACAAACATGAATATCGCTATCGCAAGGGAGGAAGACTTGGCAAATTCCTGTACATATTTCTTTAGCTCACTGTAGCGATTTCTGATAGTTACTTCGGTGACACCGGCCGCAGTTGAAAGTTCCTTTTGCGTTTTGATCTCACCTACTTGAAGGCAAGCTATGTATAGCACAGTAGCAGCTATCCCCATGGGTCCTTTGCCTGCGGATACTTGCATGGCAATAACCTGGCGCATAATCTTAACTGCCATTCTTTTTGTCTTTTCGCTTAGGCCTACCTTATTTGCGATACGTGTTATGCACCTGATATGATCTATCGCAGGAATTTTGGGATCGAAGGTCTGTACAAGTAGCCTGTAGTCTCGTGATATCTTCTTTCTCGGGACATCGCTTGCAGACGATACCTCGTTGAGCGTCCTCGGTGTCTCTAGTTCTCTACACGCAAGGTATACCGACGCAGAAAGGATAGATGATACCGTCCTGCCTTTTATCAAATTTAGTCTAGCTGCTTTTCTGTAAAAATAGGCTGATTTTTCTATTATCATGTCAGGCAAAGCTAAGCTCTCTCTAAGGTGTTCAAGCACGGGTAGTGCCTGCTTGAGGCTCCTGTCATTTGCTGCTTGTATTCTAAAATCCCAGACTCTTATTCTTTCGAAGTTGAGGCCTCCTCCCTTTGAGTCTCTGTTGCTACTTCCTATTGTAGTCAGTAATCCTTTATTGTATCGCGCAAGAGAAGTGGCACTCCCAGTATGGGATTTTCGGTAGAAATCTTCTACGCTAAATGCTCTCCATTCTTGGATGGCAGGACTTTCGAGTCTATCCAACACTACACCGCAACGAGTGCAAATAACTTCGCCACATTCATAATCCGTTACCACGACTTCGCTCCTGCATGCGGAGCACATAAGTTGTCCTGGCATTAAGTTAATTTGATATAGAAAGCCAGACACCTATAAACCCTTATCTCAAGGCTGAAAAGATAATGTGATCCATCTAGATCTACAGCCTTTTTACTACTATTTTTATTGGTTGTCTGATTTTTCTCTTGTACAGGACGATTTTACAGACCAAATAGCTCAGCTTTTGGAGTCAGCACTTGCCATAATATTTATTCCAGCAAGTCTGTCATCAGGGACATTTATTCAATAGTTAAAGGGTAAAAAATATAGCCAATGTTTTTACTCTTGCCTCTAACTCCTTTTGCAAGTTAGGAATGCCCGTATAGCTAAGCCTACGTTGATTTACTATTTAAATCCCTGTATATCCCTGCATCTCACTACCCTGCATTGTAGTTCGGCGCATTCTGTCTATTTCAGAGGCGGTTCTTCCCTGATGTGTCGATTTAGAAAACCGATGAGATGTCGCACCACAAAAAGCTTAATTGCCTGACTATGTGGGCAATATGTCGGTGAATTATGTTTAGAATATGAAAATTTTACCTTATCATCATATTTTATCTTTGTTTTTGGATTATAAGTATAAAGAGTGTCTAATTTATATATCATAGTGGCAACAATTCTAAACATGACAGCCGGGAATGGACTTAACAAAGACACTCCTACATTGCAATTTAACGGCCTAAATTTTGTGCAGCTGAGATATACCGACATCATGGGTAAATTTTTAGCAAAGTACATGGTGAGCTATACTGACGATCCCCTTGAGGATCTTCGGAATGGTATAGCACTGGACGGCTCTTCCGTGAGAGGATTCTCGGAGATAAACGAATCAGACCTTTTGTTATTTCCTGATAAGTCGACGCTACGGCTCATGCCACATTATAATTTTAAGGTGGCGACGGTAATCGCCGATGTATATCAAGGATTTGGCAACGGCAGGTTGATTCGAGACCCTCGGTATGTCTCTCAGCTATTGGAGGAGGCTCTAAACGCTGAAGGTATGGTATGCCAGATTGGCCCCGAGGTAGAGTGCTTTGTTTTCGATGATATTCTTTATGGAAAGGATGGTTTGCCTGAGATCCGATCATCGGAAAGAACAGGGAAGTATTATATTCGTACAAAGCGTGGTTATGACGCGCCGCCATTCCAAGATTCCTTATTGGATCTAAGATTTGAGGTCGCTGAGATACTGAAGAACAACTATCACTTTAAAGTCACTCAACTTAACCATGAAGTTGCGAGCAGCGGCCAAATTGAAATCAATTTCATGCACAGTACAATTACAGAGGCCGCTGATAATGTTCAGACATACAAAGATGTCCTGCGGACAATAGCCAAAAAGCATGATAAGATTGCAAATTTCATGCCCAAACCTCTTTTTGATGAGAACAATCCAAGGAGCAATGAAAATGATAATGGTTCGGGGATGCATGTAAGCACGAGTCTATGGACAGGAGGGAGGAACATATTTTACGACCCAGATGACAACTACGCAGAACTGAGCCAGATTGGAAGATATTTTATCGGAGGATTGCTAATGCATGCCTCGTCTCTAGCAGCATTAGTGTCACCCACTGTAAATTCCTATCATCGGCTGGTTCCTGGTTTCGAGGCTCCTATTTATGCTGCTTGGTCTAGGGGAAATAGATCCGCCATTTTGAGGGTTCCTGTCAATGAGAAGAATAATGGAAACTCAAAAAGGATCGAGTTTAGGGCTCCGGATCCGTCAGCTAATCCATATCTTGCTTTCTCGGCAACCGTCGCTGCTGGCTTGCATGGCATAAGAGAAAAGGTCGATCCAGGCGACCCCGTTAATGATAACATTTACAAAATGGACGACTCCTCGAGAAGAGCTTTTGGAATCAAGATACTTCCTCGCACCTTGCAAGATTCAATTGACGCTCTAAAGAATGACAATAGTTATCTCAAACCTTACTTTAATAAAGAATTGATAGACACCTACATACAACTCAAATGCTATGAGGTAGAATTTGCAACAGGTTCTAAAGATCGCCAATTTACGCTATATTATGACATCTAGTATATGGAATTGTTTTTGAGCCATTATGGAATTCTATGCTTTTTGTTAATTGCATCTAAGATAAGGACCCGATACTGTTGAAGCTTTGTTATCCTTGTAGTGAGGCTTTCCTCTATTATAGCATATAAAGAACGAGGTTCAAAGTTTAAGTTACTTTTGAATTATGAAAATGAATATTTTTAAGCCGTCCATTTCTATGAAACATTCGAAAGGATTATTGCCTGAGTATTGCAAATAAATTGCGATTTGCATAATCCTGTCAATACTGTGCTGTCATTTGGTGTACTTATTTCTATAGTTGGGGCTTCCTTTTATTATGTGTCGGCTACCGATGCAAAGGAACCATGGCTTGGAATAGAAGGAAGCAATCTCACACCTGCCATTGCGAAGACTTTGGGTGTGCAGCAAACTGACGGTTTTCTAATTTTTTCTGTTGAGCCAGATAGCCCTGCAGAGCATGCTGGATTGAAAGGAGGAGATAGGGTTCTTACTATTGATGGGCAGCCAATTGTTGTCGGAGGAGATCTCATAATATCTGTTGACGATATTGAAATTAAGAATGCTCAAGATATCGAGGCCTTGCTTCACTATAAGACTGTGGGCGATTTTGTTCAGTTCGGTGTAGTGAGAGGGGGCTCCACTATCGAGTTTCAAGTTCAATTGGGTGCAAAGTAATTTTTCAGCTTGCCCGATGAAATGTGCAAAGTAAAGAAATGACAATATGAGGTTCTCATTCACCATATTTTTTTGCACTTAGTGATATTATTGATGAAATTCGTATAGCGAAGATAAGGAAATGATTTTAAGTCTATGACTTGGCGGGCCAGCGACACTATGATCCAAGAGAGCAGCTATCTAGTAAGTAACCCTGAATTGATACAATTGTTGAGATGCGGGCCTGCCTTATCAAGTGCGTAGGGATGGCTTTGGGAAGCATAATAATACATACATAGCAATCTTTCGAGCAGCTTATCGCGCCAAGAATTATAATTGTATTTATTGTAATGATAGAAAGATCCTTCGCAGATTCAATTTAATGGGTCTACAACTCAGACTATATTTTTATTAACGCCCTATGATGAAGGCTTTGAACAAAGCAAATCTATGTTTGTCTTCTCGAGTTGGACTAAAACGCCCTTCTAATAATTAATGTATGAATGATCTGGCTACTGATGCTTCTTGTTATTTGATCTTTGCTGTTGTTAGGTCTGCCTTTGTCTAGTCTTACTGTTACGATTTTTAGCTGATTCAAAAAATTTGTTTCCCTCATCTAAAAGAACCTTCTGAGGAAAGCTGTTGTTGCGCCTCCTGAAAGTAGATCTCCTACAATAAAGAGGCCTAATGCGGCCGCCATAGTCATTAACCATACTCCCTTATTCCAGCCGAATATCTTCTGGCCGTCAAGCCCCATAAAAGGTATCAAGTTGAAAAACCCTATAAAGCCATTGAACCTCGCTCCCACCAGCAGAATTGGGTTTGCAGAGTCAACGGTGGCAAGTAAAAGATAAGCAATTAGAAAGCTTGTGCCCATTGCTAGGTTGGTCAGAGGACCGATCAATGAAACTCTGCCAATGCGGCTTAGACTCAGATTGCCGCTAATCATTACCGCTCCTGGGGCTATGAATTTGAATGGGAAGAAAGGAAGAGCTGAAATAGCGGTGATAACAGCACCGTAGAACAAAACACGAAATTCTGCCCAAGCCCTGTAGAACTGTGCCAGAAACTTATGGCCTAACTCGTGGATAACGAATGCGCTAATAAATATAGCCAAGAAATCCCACCTCAGCTGGAACCTGTACAATGACATCCCAACAGCAGCCACGAGCGTGGTTGCTATCAATAAATGAACAATTTCAACTTTTGAGAAGCGTAAATAAAGTATGTCATAAAGTCCGTTTTTAATTCGCATTTGCGGCGACGATGCTCTTCTGCCAATCCTCTCGAGAAACTCGCGGTCCTTTGCAGGTCGCTCAAGGTAATCCTGTAGAAAATAGCAGTTATGGTTGGGAGGCAACCGATGATTGGAGCAGAAAGTCTCTTTGCAGTAACGGCATGTATAGGACATTGATTCCGTTATGCCGCATAGGTCACAATGCATTGACTGCAGGATCTCTATGCACTAAGGCCTATTAAACGAAAGGATAATTACTGTCTGCCAAGAAATCCTTTGCTTTTCAGTTTCTGTAAGAACACTATAAGAATATGTCGTATAATGAGCCCTTAAATAGAGGAGATATACCTGTTCAAAGTTCTTTGAATATTATCCTCTACAGTAAGACTAGATTTTTAAACTCAATCAATTAAGGACGCAATTCATTATCTCATATTTTAGGATCCTCCGGTAGACGCTATAGGTATATGCGTGCATCAATTTTCCTATGGCTATGACATTAACTCCACCACCACGTTATATACATGAGAACTTTAGCGTGGAGAACAGCGGTTTAGCCTAGCTCATGAAACTAAATAGGAGGTTATTCCCCAATTATAATATCTGAATGGTGTTCACTATTATAATGCCTGTCCGCCTCGTCTTTTGTCAGAAATTCCTTTGCACAGTCCATACATCTAAAGGTTCCAGACTCATACTCAGACATCTTTATTCATGGATCCACTGAGGCTGATAATATATAGCTATAACCAGCTATTTTATTAGGTTAAGTATCTATACACGTGGCGGGCAGATTTGAAAATAGACTATGAACTCCTAAATTTTGTATGCGAGCACGTTCTTGCTAAACATAGCTCAATTCGATGGACCGGAATTGTAAACAGGAACGGTGTCATTCTGGCTCAGAAGGCTAGAGAAGGAGCAACACTACTTCTATCCGATGAAGAGAATGAAGAATATGCCGCAACCGCAATCGCTAGGCAAAAAACTAGAGGCAGGTTTGAACCCCAGATAGGTAAAATGATATATTCATTTGGCCGCTACGAACTGCTGCACCGAGCGACTATTCCAATAGACAGCAGCTATTTTCTGTTGATCACATTGGAAGTTGAAGAAAAGAATTTTGATTCAATCATAATGGATATGGTCTTGCCAGTCATAAACGAAAGTAGAAACCGCTTTGCCAATTACGACAATTCGGTATGACATCCGACAGTTATGTCTGCCGCTTTGATTCAAGTTTATACCATCTAATCAAACGAAATAAGGAACTTGGATTTTGTATTGTTCATCTGAGGAATAAGATTGTTGAAGAATTTTATGTTCTCATATTCACGGAGTCAGTTGAATATTCTTGCTCGGTTAAGTAACTTTAGTTTATTGGCGTTTTCATTTCATTCTATTAAACTTAACTCTATCAAAATAATCTGGATTTTGTTGAAGAGCCATGTTATATGCCTTGTTAGTTAAAATGTCTGCTTCCTGATTATTCTGCCTGGGTATCCACCTAATTTGGATGTCTTGAAATTTGCTCTTAAGAGGAAGGACCTCTCTGTAAAGCGCTAAAATTCTTTTTGCCTTCACCTTATAGTCTCCAGCAAGCTGGTTTACAATAAGTTGAGAATCAGTATTAATCTCCACCTTGTCCGAGTCCAATTTATTCGCTAGTAGCCATTGCAATGCCTTAGTGAGCGCTGTATATTCTGCTACATTGTTAGTAGAGTTCTCTGAGAATGGTTCTCCTGCAAGACCGTATTCACTATGAATGGTCCTTCCATTGCTTTTAACCAAGAAGGCAAAGCAGGCGATCCCTCCAGGGTTTATCGGCTGGCAGAGTCCATCAAAATATACTTCTATCAATATGGGAAATATTGACCATGCAGAGATATGTCTGTGTCGAAAATCGGGATAACTGACAGGGTAATCAACCATATTCTAGCTAGCGCCCTCCAGTGCCAGAACATAAAATTTAAACTGGGAATTCTTTTGTATTACATCATAGGATCAAGATCCACCAGACATGAGGTTGCCAAAGCTAAACAATGGCCTTAAGGCAGAAGATGTGGTCTCCGCTATCTTAATAATATACCTTCACAAAAAGAAACCTTAAACTACCTAGGTCTTCGCTTGGCAAAAACCTATCTGTTGGTTTGTCATAGTTCTAATCATGATCTCTGAAACGCCCTAAGGCTGGTAAGATATAATCCAAATTACTTGACATAGTATTTCATTATTTGGCTAATTGTTGAACAGGTTATGTAAAGAGCCACACGGTAGATAATTAAACGAAGAAGCCGTTATAGCGGGCTTTGCCAATAATCCGTCCACTTTCCTTATCTCGATATATGCTGCTAGAGTATTTTGGTACATAGCCCTCAGGGTTAACGAGGTATGATTCTCCATAGATGTTTGCTAGAATGTATTCGTATCGCCAAAGGATATATGTCTCCTCGTCTGTCAAAAGCCGTTTAACTGGAATAGAGTATTCAGCTCTCCCATCTGCTAATAGGGTATGGTCATGCCAAATAGGGTACTTCAACCATTCAGATTCAGACGAGTCAGGTCGATTCCTTGCATAGAGAAGAGAAGGTCGATAGGACAGTATGATGCTGAGGAGAGCCATTGAAACTCCAAGAAGAAAGTTCATCCTCGTACCCATGCTGACAGCCGTTGCAGTGTACAACGTCCAACTGAATTTAACTTCACCAAAGGTGGCTTCACCAGGCTGTGGCTGTGAGTAGTATGGTAATATTATTGAATTGTGTATAAGGACGCCTCCTAGTGCGAATATGACAAGCGGCACGGTTCCCTTGCGGACAACGGAAAGCGCTATAGGCGAAACTAATATTATCGTCAGGATTTGGAGAGCGATTATGTTTTCCTGAAGCATGAACTCAAATGCTGAGGGGAAAAAATGCACAAGGAAGAGGATAGAAATACACACAATGTCAGTCGCAAGCAACATAGCCTCGTTTCTTTGAAACCAAAGACAAATTCTCTCTGCAGTCATGCGGTTCCTTCGAGTGTAAGGATTGAAGGATCCTTCACCTCGTCTCGACATATCCTTATAGGGAATTCATTTGCATTAAGGATTACCTGATCGTAACCTTTTTGATGCAGAATCTGTCAGCATAAATTGACGTGACTCCATTTGGGCTTTTTAAGAAGAAAACGGATGACATCTCATCTGCTGAGGAGTCCCTACAGATGCGTGCAGGCGAGGGGCTAACAATAGCGCAGGCACAAGATTTGTTAGAGCGGCTGGAATGTGCAAGGGTGAAAGAACTTTCTGTTTCGCTGATTGAGGTTAAGCAGTCTGCTTTAGAATCACTCAAGGTTCTTGATACCTTGGCAAAAGACATGGAGAAAGAGAGCATCAAGCTTGAGGGGCTAGAACAGAGACTAAAGTCTGTGGTTGAACACTCTAGGAGAACAGTCGTGTCATCCCTCAAAAGGGAGGCTTCGTTAGAACTTCCTGACCCTCAAAGTGCAAGTGACATCAAAAAATTCAAAGACAGGTTCGAGAGCATGATGAAGCGCTTTGGAGAAGTAAGCGGCTCTCATAGCAAGGTTCTGAACGCCTTTATGAAAAAACACTCAGGCAAGATGAAGGAAGAATTCGAACATCTAACCAAGCTACTAAATGAGACAAGAGCGATTATAGCAGAATTCGACCAAAAGCGCGAGCCTATGATTACATGTCAGAATATCTTGAATAGCGCTCTGCAAAAGGCTTCTTCTATAAAAGTAACAGAGTCTTCAGCAAAGAACATCGAAGCGGAAATTGAAAAAATCAAAAGAGAGTTAGAGAGACTTGAACGCCAGGTTGGGTCACTTTTGGAGTCTAAGCAATATGAACAAGCCTCTATCAATATACGCCTTCTAACTGAAGCAGAAAAAAAGAAAGAAGAGTTTGACGAAAGAATTAGAGACCTTTTCTCTCATCTGTCGAGAGCGTTTACTCGATATTCGTACGGGATTACGAGAGAGACAGAACGAAGGCTTAGGATCTTGTCAGACGAGCCCTGGCAGATACTATATGAGGAAAATATTGCACCGTACTCTTCCATTCTGACGCAAATTCGACAGTCCATAGAGGATGGTCAAATCCAGCTTAAAGATTCCGACAAGGTATTACAATATCTGGACACAGTATTGCGGTCATTGCCTGAACTTCAGTCTAACGCTAGGATAATAAAATCAGAAATTGACTCATTCCAACTTGTCGACGTTCAAATAGTTTATCACGTTAAGGACCTTGAAGGAAGCGTTATACAGTATAGGGAAGAATTGGAAAGAAGCAGACGCAACCTTGAGCAACGAAGAAGGCAAGCAAAGGAGAAGATCGAAGAAGTTGATGCTATCCTGAAGCGGGCTGGTGAAATACTGGTTCAGCTCACCGGTCAGAACTACTCCTTGAGATATGAGTAGTAATAATAATAATTAAATATTGAAAATGATCTGCACATATCTCAAGCTTTGATCTCATTTTCGTGTACTGAAGATTGCCAGTAGTCTATACTTTGTTTATCTTGATATCTTTTTGCATTCTGTGAGAACACATCGAGGTCTATACTCAACAGGTTTTGATAAACTTATTTGCTGGCTCCTAAACGGGGATGTCTGTATGCGTCACTCAGCAGACCTCTTCAGATGAGTTTACAATGAGCATTTGACACTGTTCAAAACTAAAATACTTCTGCTTCTCCCACACCTGTGTTAATCGCCTTAGTTTTGTCTCCGAACTTGTTGTAACACAACGAGTTCGCAGCCACAGTGCAGGTAGATAAGACGGTCATCATAGTTTATTTTTTGTGCCCTATCTCCAAAATACCGAAACAATTCCAAGGCCAGCTATGCAAAGTCCACCGTAAGATACAAACTGAACTCCAAGAAACGAACCAAGCAGCGCGACACCAATGCCACTTGCAATAGTTATTGTCTCGCCGACCCTTCTTTGATTTCTTAAAAGCCGGCGTCTCTTATTGCGCATCAACGTAGTGGTATCTTCCATTGGTTTTATAAAATTACCTCCATAGCACATTATCTACATTCTATCCTTGATTCAATTCTTCATTCTTTTACTGATATCTCGCTCTAGTTCCCTGATTACATAGACTCTGACTTTTGCTGTCCAGTTGCCTGGCACACTGACGCAACCTACTTCAAAATATACACATTCACGAATCAGTACACTTTTTCCTATGTCATTGCGTAAATGAATTCAGGCAAAGGGAGATATCACTGCTAAAATTTGAGATTGAGATGTCTATGTGAGGCATTTAAATGAAGGATAAGCAAAAACAAATCGCAATATCTGTTGGCAAGATACAATCAGAATTTATTCAGTTTTCAAGTACAAAAAGAAGAGTGTATAACCGGAACGACTGACGATAGACAGAGACTGCTTGGGGGAAGGCGACTTGCCTCCAAATGTAGGAATAGGGGAATACAAGTCTTCGCAGAACAGAACAGTAGCTGCTTACTGCCACTGTCAGAATGAGCTAACTCTCTTTTATTTGTTCATAATTATCCACAAACTATCAACAACTCAGTCCAAGAACATCAAAAAACTATTGAGTGAGGGAGTGACCAAGGTTCAAAGGAAAAACTAGGCGGTAGAGAACTGTATCCTTCTTGGGAGAAGCTGGAATACAGGCGAGTGAGAAACAGACGTACAGACAACATACAGGCAGAACACCTACCTATCTCTCTCCCTACCGCCAGTAATAGAAGGTGCCATCATGCTTTTATTCATTTACGATTTTTGTCGTAAATTATGATCATCAACAATGGTCCGTACGATTGTCTATATGTATCTACCTCGGTTACCGCCTAGTTAAAATCTCCTTTAGCATCACCAGTGCTTATTTCCATAAAGATTAAATATGTCGCTAGCGATATTGCTAGCGATATGATATCTGAGTGGTTAGCAAGGGTTGGAAGCGCGATTCCTAGAGGCTTTTCGAGACAATATATACTCTCACTTCTGCGGGATCAGCCGATGACTGGAAAGGAGATCATTGACAAAGCTATTCTCCAGAGTGAAGGGAAGTGGAGGCCATCGCCTGGGCTGATTTATCCCTTGCTTGGTAGGCTATTAGACGAGGGACTCGTTATCGAAAATAATGAGGGAAGGTATGCTATAACAAAGAAAGGACTCGAGATAACCTCTGACTTGCAAAACTTTGGAAATATGATCCAAAAACAAATTGATGTAATGCTTCGAGTTGGAAATGTGGGCAGGTTCGTAGCAATGGATCTCATAGATAGAATTGCAACAATTGGCTCGACTCTGAGCTCAAATCTAGATTCAATGACGCAAGAAGAGCGAAATAGATACAAAGAGTTTCTGCAGAGTGAATTGGACAAGCTTTATGAGCAGGAATCCAAAAACGCAGCAAAAGAAAAAGTAAATGTAGAATAAGATCATCAATAGTAAAACAATTTACTAAATCATCCAAATATTTCAGAGGATGGCTATAACAACTGTTAGAATACATTCGCTATTGCTGCCGCTAGCGTGTGTAACTGCTCATCTGCTATTGATATCAGGCCTGCATGATGCTTGGAGTAACTGAGTGACCAAGATACAATCAAATCATGACCGACATAATGCATAATCCGATTATGAAGCACTATATACTAGCGAGCACAATATGGAAGCTATTAATTCAGGTCTAGTCATGATCATATGCCGACTTGGTATGCTCGAGGAAATAAGAGAAAAGATAAGCTTACTTGTGGACGAATTGAACCGGCTGGAGACGGATATTGCTGACGCAACAGATATCATTAAAGATTACCTTATCCAGGCATCTCATGATATGCCTGAAGGAAAGAGTTATTTCCTTAATGGTGTGCAAACAGGTCCTGTGATCAAATCATATTTGCTCAGCCGCAAGGGGATCGAGGTACCCGGTGAAGATTTGGTGCAAATACCTGACTTCATTGAGAGCGTCCTGCGCTTTGCAAATTACCCTAAAAGAAAAATAGAGGTTCTGAGCGATCTTGTAGCTCATCTTCAAAATATTCATCTTATGAACCAGAAGGCTGAAGCGTAGATATGGCCTTTGGATTACCGTATGATCGAACTAGTAACCAATAATATTAAAACCAATGTTAGCGGTAAATCATGATCAATGGACTTGTTAAAACCAACCTGCTCAGTAGATAATCAAGACTTCCCCAACAGCGTAAGAAGGACAAGATAGCGCTGAGGTCTTAGGCTTTTCTAATGTTGATGATACAACCGTTTAACTAACGAGAGAACGCCTATTGAGATTTTTTAAATTGCTTTTGTTACCGACTATGAAAAAGCTAAAGGTCGAAAAGTACGAAATTCTTTACGTAATCCTCTCAATATTTCTAATAGATACACAAGCCTTTGGCGTTTCAAATGACACGACACTATTTTTCAACGCTAATCCAATCCCTAATGACTAAGCTCTTCCATTAAGATTGATGCCTTCTATATCGTGCAGCTTTGATACGTGATTTTGCAAACTGCAATCTTGTATCGCTACATGACTGGATCTCGTTTAATCACTAGACCAACTCCGTCATCTGTAATCTCAATACCCATGAGGGATATGATATTTTTTGCGTTTTCCAGCCCCTCCCGCTCAATAATATTTCTTGCCATTCTTAATCGATAAGGCCTCGACCATTGTTGTCCTACCTTGTATTTGCCGCGCATATCACTTGGAATGACTTTAATTATGGCAACCTCGCGAACTGAAGGTGTATAAGCGTCTAAGGACTCATACCGTCCTTCCTTTTGGTACTTTTCCATCAAAGCGTTGAGTGCAGTTGCCTTCTCATCCATGCTGTGGATGATTTCAGCTTTGCCCTTTATGACTACGCTTATGTATAGTGTATCTGCTTGCGAAGCATCTGTTGGATGGAAATAATAGGAAGGAAGGAAGCAAATGTGCTGGTCAACTTCAAATCCTACGTCGGAGTTACGCCTTATGTTGTCAAGCTTTTCCCCAAAGGGATGTGAATGCATGTAAATTACTCCGTCGTGGTAGACGAAATTCATCGGAATGATCTGTGGATAACCATCGCGGTCCACTGAAGCTATTCTTCCAACCGGCTGGCTATTGAGAAATTGTCTGATCATACTCTTTGACTGGATTTCATATCTCTTGACGAGTTGCATATAGAGTAGAATTTCATATCTGTTATAGGGATAAAAATTATTTGGTTGCAAAGTTATTTTTAGTCAAGTCGAAGTTCATAAGGACATAAAGTGACCTGGGTGCCATTAGTCCAGGATGTCAGTCGGTCACACGTATTGAGCAAGAAATATTTTATTTATGAAGATAGTTGCAATGGTGTTGCAATTGGTGTTGGCTGTAACAAAATGAAGAAGCTAACAGTTTCAATGCTTCAATCTAAATAACTAGAAGAAGCTGCGGGTACCGAATGCCGACGAACTACTCTGATGTCAATGCTGCATAAACCATGGTTTAGTCCTTAGTTGAGGGATAATGCAAAAAACCACAATACAGCCTTGATCATGCTGCAGCTCCCGTTGAGCTTCTTGTCTTAATAAGGTTCAAAAACTACGATCTTTTAAGAGGTCTAACATAGCAAGTTTTAGAAGTTATCAAAGCTACAAAGTAGACATGGAGGATGAACGAGTTAGATTCCGAGTAAATCAGTTGACGGAAACGGGAACCAATGTAAGCCTGGCACTAAGCGAGGATGTCGAGCTGGAGCCTGTATCTCAGCAGCAGATGATGCTTGAGGCAGTAGAGAGAGCGGTGGCAGACAAAGATGTAAAGGAGCAGATCAAACCAATACTTGAAGCTCTCCTCAGATCTCAACCGCAGACTTTGGTCAAGACTTATTCTCAGACGGTCATCCAAATAACGATGCCGAAGAAACGATATGAAAGAATAGGGAGTCCGCGTGTAGGCGAGAAGCTTATGGTTGACATCAGGAGAATTTTTTGAGGTTTCGCTGCAGATCTTCAACAGATACGATTGGGAGCGAGCACGTATAGTTCCTGCAAACGTAAGCCGTCTCTCGCTCACCTTTCGGTTCGCGCCCCTTAAAAAAGGGGTAATGTTGCAACTTACCTATGTCGTTGGCATGGACGCTGCAGAATATGCCATTTGGAAGAAATTGCTTATTAAGCCATGATATAAGATGGGAAGCGTTGTTATTGTTATTATTTTCACTGCTGTTATTGTCTGAGATGATCACTGTTACCTCTAAAGGCTTTTTCACGTATAGATAAACTGAATTCAGCATTTGCCCGAACCCAAAGGGATTTTCAGCAGCTGCTCGAGAACCAGCCTTCATTATTCTGACCGCTTTGTCAAGGTAGGCATCATTTCCAGTATAATGATGCAGCCTTAAAAGGTTAGATGCAGCCACTGAATTGCCGCTTGGTGTAGCGAGATCGTATAGATTCTTTGTCCTTGAAATCAGTTGCTCGTGGTCGTCTGACGTAAAGAATAGGTTACCTTCCTTTTCATCCCAAAAGTGCTGTAACATGAAATCTGTGTATTTAATTGACTTGTTGAGATAGTCCGGGTCTGAATGGGTAGAAAAGAAGTCAAGGAGGCCGTTGACGTAAAATGCATAGTCCTCTAGATATGCATTCAATTTAGATTGTCCATCTTTGAAGGTACGTTTCAGTCGTCCATCTTTTGATGCAAGATTGTTTTCGATGAATTGGATTGCGTTCTTAGCAGTATCAAGATATCTTCTCTCACCGCTGACCGCATATCCTTTTGAAAAACCTGATATCATTAGGCCATTCCATGATGTCAGGATTTTATCATCCGTCCCTGGTTTGACCCTGTCCTCTCTAACTGAAAAAAGATTGGCAGAAGCGTCTCTCAATATCTGGGCGATCTTTTCGGGTGTCTTGTTATACCTCTTGGCTAGATCGGTTATCGAGGTCCGAATATTAAGGATGTTTTTACCTTCAAAGTTACCTCCTTGTGTCACACCAAAGTGTTCGCAAAATATGTCTGTGACAGTTGAGTCTCCAATTACTGATTCAATCTCATTCCTCTTCCAGACATAGAACTTACCCTCCTCGCCCTCTGAATCAGCATCTTGAGCAGAATAAAATCCACCTTGAGGATGAGTCATTTCTCTAATTATGTAATCAAGGGTGTTACGCATTATCTGCATGTGCGATTCAGCCTCGGTGATTTGATAGAGTTCTGCATACAGCTGTGAGAGCAAGGCGTTATCGTATAGCATCTTTTCAAAATGAGGTACCAGCCATTTTTGGTCCGTAGCGTAACGTGCAAAACCACCGCCGATATGGTCATGGATACCGCCCTCAGCCATCTTGTCCCCAGTAAAGATAACGAAGTCTCGAAAGCGGCTTATACTCGAAATATCATAATATCTTAATAGGAACATTAGGTTCGATGCATTCGGGAACTTAGGAGCATGGCCGAAGCCGCCATAAATCTTATCTCCCATTTGAAGCAAACCGACTGCAGCCTCGTCAAGTATCGAGCGCTCTAAGCTGTTTTGTCCTGTCGTGTCTGTCCTCACGACCAAGTCTTTTGCCGTCTGAGATAATTCATTTATAAACTCACTAGCCGCAGTCTGGATCTCGCTTTTCTTATTTCTATATGCATCTGCTAGCTGAAGTAATATGTTTTTGAAGCCGGGCATGTTGTAATGGTTGCTTCCATCTTTAGGAAAATAGGTACCTACATAGAATGGCTTTTGGTCAGGCGTTAAAAAGACAGAAAGCGGCCATCCGCCAGTCCCCATGGCAAGCTGACACGCACGCTGATAGATATCATCGAGGTCTGGACGTTCCTCCCTATCAACTTTGATGTTTACGAAGTTCTCATTCATTATTCGCGCAACATCATTATCTTCAAAAGACTCATGTGCCATAACATGACACCAATGACAGGCGCTATAGCCAATACTCAGGAAGATCGGTTTATCCTCATTTTTTGCTCGGTGTAATGCCTCGTCTCCCCAAGGGAACCAGTCCACAGGATTGTAACCATGCTGCAGCAGGTAAGGACTTGTCTCTCTTAAAAGCCTGTTAGGTTTGCTGATATTAGTATTGCCCGTGCCCTCGTGTTGCATAAGGGAGAAATTGGATGCTAAGCTATATAGACCTTGAATAGCGATTACGAGTCGTTCAAGGTAAAAGATCGCTGGAATTAGCTTAAGGATAGCATACCAGATTCTGTTCAATCAAGACAGCGTAATAGAGATAGTCAAAACGAGTAGTTTGCTAAGTGTGCAAGAAGATCATGATGTTTCACTGCCTAAACCGCAATAATTCTAGCGATTTCTTGTAATTTTATCTTTAATATGAAATCGTATAATGATAGAAGGAATTCTTTCAAAGACTTTAATAAGCTCTATTAGAGAACTCATTGATGATAGCTGCTAACTTCAAATGAATGTGTTGATAGTGATGACGCTCGATGTTTCAAATGTGTAAAGGTTTATATCAGTGTCCTGCAAAAGGATGGATGCTTCGAACGCAATATGCAAGGCGGCGTCAGTGAGGATGTTTGGTCTTAGAGCCATTTTGTGATTCACTGACCTCCAGTTGCGCTCATATTATGGAGATCCGATGTCAACATTGGATCTGACTAGGTCACACGATCACCCAAATACGATCCGCACAATACCAAGTTGTCCGGCCGTACTCTCATTACAATTGAGAAAAAGGATTGACTCCGGTTGATCCTGCCGGACCCGACTGCTATCAGAGTAGGACTAAGCCATGCGAGTCAACGCCGCAAGGCGTGGCATACGGCTCAGTAACACGTAGTCAACATGCCCAAAGGACGTGGATAACCTCGGGAAACTGAGGACAAACCGCGATAGGCCAAGGTTTCTGGAATGAGCCATGGCCCAAATCTATATGGCCTTTGGATTGGACTGCGGCCGATCAGGCTGTTGGTGAGGTAATGGCCCACCAAACCTGTTACCGGTACGGGCTTTGAGAGAAGTAGCCCGGAGATGGGCACTGAGACAAGGGCCCAGGCCCTATGGGGCGCAGCAGGCGCGAAACCTCTGCAATAGGCGAAAGCTTGACAGGGTTACTCTGAGTGATGCCCGCTAAGGGTATCTTTTGGCACCTCTAAAAATGGTGCAGAATAAGGGGTGGGCAAGTCTGGTGTCAGCCGCCGCGGTAATACCAGCACCCCGAGTTGTCGGGACGATTATTGGGCCTAAAGCATCCGTAGCCTGTTCTACAAGTCCTCCGTTAAATCCACCTGCTCAACAGATGGGCTGCGGGGGATACTACAGAGCTAGGAGGCGGGAGAGGCAAACGGTACTCAGTGGGTAGGGGTAAAATCCATTGATCTACTGAAGACCACCAGTGGCGAAGGCGGTTTGCCAGAACGCGCTCGACGGTGAGGGATGAAAGCTGGGGGAGCAAACCGGATTAGATACCCGGGTAGTCCCAGCTGTAAACGATGCAGACTCGGTGATGGGTTGGCTTCGAGCCAACCCAGTGCCGCAGGGAAGCCGTTAAGTCTGCCGCCTGGGGAGTACGGTCGCAAGACTGAAACTTAAAGGAATTGGCGGGGGAGCACCACAAGGGGTGAAGCCTGCGGTTCAATTGGAGTCAACGCCGGGAATCTT
>JBJMEA010000074.1:0-4795 GCA_045809625.1 Nitrososphaera sp.
TAAGGTACGACCGAGTTCCGCTAGCGCTTTGAAATGGACAGAAATCAATACTACCTCTCCAAAGCGAGCAGCTTGGTCCGGCATCCCTCTTGATGCTTTGGAACCGGCTTGTGCGAGCAGCTGTTTAAGCTCCTCTGGATGGCGTGACGCAAACAATACTTCGTGACCCGCACGTGCCCATAGCGTGCCGACAGTACCGCCTATGTTACCCGATCCAATTACTCCGATTTTCATGTTTCTGTGCACCGCCTCCTGTCATCGCAATTCTAGTGAGGCTATTGGATTATTATACTGTAGCCGCCATCAGCCATCACAATAGCGCCGACGATGAAACTTGTGCGGTCCGATGCAAGGAAAGCAATGAGTCGTCGCTCATAAGAATCAAGAGTATACTTGCTTCAGACTGCAGATCTAAAAATCGTGATGCATTCTTCCTGAAGTATAGAGCAATTGACGGTTTTCGACATGCGTGCTTGCTTAGTTCATATAAAACCCTCTGGCCAATAAGCCTTGGGTCCATTTTTTGAACGTTTTTTTATTTTAGGCGGGCCCAGAGGGACTCGGCAAAAAAACTTCAAAATTGAGACCCAATAAATTCAGTCCACGCCTAACCAAAGATTGGATTAATTCTGATTTTGAGGTATTTGTCAGTCGCTCTGGAGTAGGAGTTAGATGGTGCAAAATATATTTGATACCTAACGATAAAGTTCCATAATGCCATTATGAAGAAGAAAAACCAGCAAAAGGATCAACAATATCCTTTTGAATGCTCAGCTTGTTCACTGTTCATGTTTCATTCAAAGTTTAACCTTTAGTTTGGTTAAACTACACAAAATGTGATATTAGTTATAAAGATGATCTCTGGAAAAATTCGGATGCCATGTTATATCCATGGTAGCTATATAATGGGAGCTTTGAACAGGAATACTCTAGATTATTATTACCAATGATCTTCTCATAGCACTGTTAATCTAAGAGCTGTGACCATAAGAGGGCATACAAATGCGTTACAAGTTGCATTTACTTAAAGATAAAATAATATTTAAACTCGCAATATTGATAGCTATCGAAGTTTTGCTAGTTGTGAGTAGTTTTGGGATAAGTACGTACATTCAATCGCAATCAACAACGATGGGAAATACTATCAATGTTGCAGGAAAAAACAGATTTCTGACGTCCAATTTTCTTCTCGAATTAGAAAAAGTTAATCAGGGTACTGCTCAGGTACAAGACCTCAGAAATGCAGCAGATGCATTAAATACAAATATCTTATTCTTAAAATCAGGCGGCGATATAGATTCTCCCAGCGGTGACATATTTCTGACGCCCCTATCAGCCAAATATTTGGACAAATGGAATGAAATTAACGAGAAAGAGATTGCGCTTAGCCAATATGTTGGCTTAATATCGCAACGCGATACTACCATTGGTACTTCATCCAATGATAATAGTAATAATAATAGAGGCAGTGTAAATGGACTGCAACAACTATCCTCACCACTCTCTAGTACTACAAAAAATTCGAGCAATGAGGCGAGTATTGAAACTATTGCTTCGCAATTAATAGCATCCTCTGATGATTTGACACGTCAATTAGGCGAAGATGATAGAGTAAATTCCCAAAATTTGGTAGCTATGCAGACTATCTTCATAATCGGGGCGGTACTTGTTGGGGTCGTTATACTATATGTCATGAAAAGGCTGCTACGACCAATATCTTTGATTATCAAAGCCACAGAAGAAGTAAAAAAAGGAAACCTAGCTATTTCGCCGATTCCACATTGTGATAGTAAGGATGAAGTTGGAGTTTTAGCAGCTTCATTTAACTCGATGATAAAGAAACTTGCCGAATACGACAAGATGCAGAAAGAGTTTATAAATATAGCAGCTCACGAACTTCGCACCCCAATACAGCCAATTCTTGGATTGTCAGTGATAATACGGGAAGGAATATTGAATCTTGGGAAACAGTCGCAAATGATGCAGGGAGATGTTGTTTACAAAGAACTAAAGGATGCTGCTGCCACTACTGCTACTACCACTGCCACCGCCAATACTGTCCCTGGTCCACTTCATTCAACCGAAAGATCTCCTCTGTCGCCATCCATAGAGAAGATTGTCCCAATGGTAGATACCATAAACAGGAATGCGAAAAGACTCGAGAGGATGACCAATAATCTGCTTGACCTATCACGAATAGAAAATAACAAGTCTCTAGAATTAAGCAAAGAAAAAGTCGATCTCAGGAAAAAGATTGAAAACGTCATAAACGACATGCGCAGTACCATACCATCCAAAAAAGATGTGAGGATTAGGTTCGAATGCAATATCAAGAAAGCTTCTTCTGTGATGGTCGAGGGTGATAAAGATAGAATTTTCGAGGTCATCTCAAATCTTCTCAACAACGCTATCAAATTTACTGAGAAAGGTGAAGTTGTAATTGTATTGGATGAGAAAGATGGTCAGGCGATCGTCAGCGTCAGGGATGACGGCTGCGGTATTGCTCCTGAAATTTATCTCAATCTCTTTACCAAATTTGTTACAAAATCAGAAAAAGGTACAGGACTTGGACTTTTTATCTCAAAAAATATCATTGAAGCCCATGGTGGGAGGATATGGGCAGAAAACAATAGCGATGGTAGAGGAGCCATATTTGCCTTTAGCATGCCGACACTAGCGCATAATACTCCACTTTAGGAGAATCACAAATAGGAATTGCAAAAAGGCAGTTTCCCAATATGATGTTTCATGCCTACAGACGACTGGCAATTAGAATCTGATCATCCTTTTTCCCATTTTTTTGGATCGAAAATGATATGAGAAACATGCTACCTCTTTCCTCTCCTTTTTCTTTTCTCATCCTTTTCAAAGAATACATGTCAGCTGCTAGAAATTAGAGGTCGCTTATAACAACCTCACTACGAAAACTAAAGATAGACCGTTTGAATGTGTGGCTTGCAGACGATCCTTTGCTCCCAAAGAGGAACTAGAAGCACATATCAGTGCAATTCATACTGTCAAATAATAGAAATAATCGCTGATTAGGCTAAGCAAGAATATAGAGTGCGGCCAGAGGGGGTTAGAGAGGAATACTTTAAAGGGCTCAAACACAGATGGGAGTAGTTGGTATTCTATTTTTAATCGTCCATCTTAAAGGGCTAGCTAACTGTACAAACGGCTTATCTGTGAGCTGTTGTTATTGATACTGGCCTGATTTGTTTTTCGTTCTTCACCCTACACTACCTAGTATGAATCAGTACTGCGCGCTTGACAAACATTTGTCACAATATCTTTGGATAATCGTGGCGCCTTCTAACTTGAACAGTGCTTCAGTTGTAGCTATTTCTCCACAAATAATGCAGAATCCCGCTGACTTCTTTGTGGTATTTAACGCAGGTCTTGTCTGATAGGGCTTTAGCATTATCATGCTACCTCATCATCTGCTTTAAAGTACGCTCTCTTCAGATACAATCAGTGTCAGACTTGATTTGACGTTGGCAATTGCACAGATTTTCTTCAATGATTTTGCCATATGCTCTTTGGCTTCTTCCTCACTTACCTTTGCCACCATGTCATAGACGTCAGGAACTTGTTAAGCTCCAGAAACATCAGACATGTCATTTATTTCAGTAACGATGCCAGGTTCTGTTCTGTCCTGACGTTGCGATTCAAAAAGACATAAGCATTAACACATGTTTTTACTATGCCCACCTCGGATATAAAATGAAAGGAAAATCAAATTGATAGTATTCATGTTCAGGGTGGTGCTAATATAGAGATTGATAAAAAGACCTTTGTAGGTTTTCCATCTCACAGGCAAAATTTTTTGCATAAAAAGAAGTAATCAAGTCCTTTGTCATTCTCTTCTAATATGATCTGCAGGCACTAGGAATGCAATGTGTCTGATGGCATGTGTATAGGATATGGCATTCGAATGCGCCTATCATCCTTGAAAGAGCTAGGTTCTTGCGGTGCGAAAACAAGTATGAGTGTTGTAAATGCTAGATCAACCAGCTATAATTATTTCCAACCCTTGTCAAAAGCTTATGCCAATTTGCTCACGCGAGCAAGAAATTAGGTAGCACTTTCTTGAATAGTCATATATTAAAGGTGGCTTATCTCGACTGGCTTTATATGATCTTTCTATTTGGTAACTCATCTAGTTATCAACGAGTTTGGGTTTATTCATAGCCGGATTCAGGCTATGTAGACAAACACTATCAATTGATATGCAGAAATGTGGGCCCAAGGGTCCCCGTGCTTTTAGAAGCACCAAAGTGAAGGTTTCAATTTAGAAACATGCAAAGGTAGCTAAAAAGTTTTTGTTCTAAAGCGGGCCCAGAGGGACTCAGCAGAAAAAACTTCAAGATTTGGACCCAATATGAATAAGGGAACAGAGTGAAAAGGAATAGTCATTTTATAGCTGTTCACAATAGTTATAGTTTGCTATTAATTTGTCTCGGCGAGATATGTAGATAGATTGCTCTATGTTACATTCCGTCAGCTATTCATACAGGATAAAATTAGGATTTTCTACCAGTATGGGCCCCAAGGGCTGGTGCTCATATCGGTTCTTT
Organism: Nitrososphaera sp.; assembly: GCA_045809625.1. GTDB lineage: Archaea > Thermoproteota > Nitrososphaeria > Nitrososphaerales > Nitrososphaeraceae > Nitrososphaera. The sequence goes on from JBJMEA010000074.1 coordinate 4,578, forward strand.
GAAAGGTCCACTTATTAACTGGAGTCAATCTAGGTAAAAAGTTGTCTGCACCTAAGAGCCTTGTTTAAAAACTTGAGACTATATGGTGCATCTCAGTGCTCTTTCTCTCATCTGGATCTGAAACAGGTGATGACGCGTGTCTAAAGTTAAGTGATAATACTTCCTACCGCCAGAGAAGTGCAATGCGAGAAACCAAACAACGAATGTCATACCTTTAA
>JBJMEA010000075.1:0-7736 GCA_045809625.1 Nitrososphaera sp.
ATCGGTGAGGACCCAGAATTAACTGTCGACCCAACCAACGCAGCAGCAGCAGCTAACTCGAACAATCAACCAGTTACTCAGACCAACGCTGCAGGCATAGGCCAAGAATCACACACATATTGTAAAGCTTCAGTAAGTGATGACGATCTTGCACAAGTAGGCAACAACACTAACACAGCAGCAAATGACTGTGACACAACCCAGACTGCAACTGTAGGTCAAGCAAACGTTAACACCCAGACTACAACCCAGAATGCACTTGCAATCGCTTGCCAAGCAAACGCTCTACTAGCTGGCACTACTCTCTGTGCCAATAGCGGCGAAGAAGACGACGGAATGTAAAGTCACTAACGCCTGTAGTCTAATAACGTAAACTCTTTCTTTCTTTTTTTATTTTTTGAAATTAAATCCAAAATTATTATTGTGTCTCCTGCTATTAGAGGAGCAAAGTCTGGATGAGATATGAGATATGAGATGTGATTGTATATTCTTTTGTTAAAACACAAAAATAGTGAGCAAAGAGGGAACAGAAGAAGCGACAATCTGATTAGGGAAAAGAAAGATCTCTATAGGTACATTAAACATCTTTCCCTCTATTTGCTCTCTCTGTATTTTGTCGATTTTATTTGATTTGCTGCCGTTGCTTCTTTTTAGTTCGCTCAGAGAATTTTCTTTTGGTGGTGGAAAGATTCCCTCTGTTAGATGATGTATTGTTGTACTATCTGAGCTATTAGTTTTCTTGTCTCAATTATATAATTGATCATCATCTTTTTCTTGGCCGGCTTCGAGTCCTAGCGCTTTTTTCAAAGCCACACTATTAGCTTTCTTTGGATTATACTTGTGATCTCGGTGTGATATTTTTTTGATGATGACAATGATGATGATCATGACGATGGGATAGCTGTTGTTGTTGCTGCTGCTGCCGCTGCGCTAGTTGATACGCGCCATACAACAATTGTAACAAAGAGTCAGATAACCGTCAGCTGATAACTCGGCTGGCTAGTTCCGGAGAGCCCCGCTTTATAGTGGTTGCAGATCGTCGGTGTGCTATGGCCCATTTTTTGCCTGCTACTCTCTCTAATACTAATACTACTATCTTTTCCTTCTCGGCCTCAATCGTAATCGGTTGCAGCAATCTAAATAAAAATTGCTTCCATTATGTTAAGCAGACCACCAGTAGCGCTCGCTTGCACTCAGAGCAGTACCGGCGACAGGTGCGGTATGATGTCATCAATTGTTGCTGCTGATCTTCTTGGTCTTGATCTTCTCGTCTCGCTGCTCTTGCTGCTGCAGGTACTGTTGTAGTTGTGACGATGAGCCACGGCCGCCTTCTTCTCCTTGCTGTCCTTGTGCTTGTCCCTCTTGCTGTTGCTCTCTACCATAATTGTGGTTTGTAGGGTCGGGGTTAGGGTGGTCCATCCAAATATATGATGTTCCAGATCGTGGGCGATATCAGTTATAAGGTTGCAGTGAGCGCACAGCAGCGCTTTGTTAGAAACCTCGCCGGGCGCTGAGATTTTGCCTATGCTCCCTATGTAGCCTACACCAGCGTGATTTCGAGCATTATTTTGTCCTCTTTTGGTGTAGACCCTTATGTAGGCTCCCTGCACCCTTTTGAGCCCCCATCTGAACGTGAAAAGTGAGGACTAGGGAGGTGAAACCGACCGGCGGAGCCGCGTCAATCAGAGAGCCAAACACTAACAGAGTAACAGGTTTTTACAGAGAATACGAATGCGACAGGTGCGGCCATCTTGAGGGAGGCCATGCTAAAATTCTTGAAGTAAATGAAGAATTATAATATTACAAATAAGCGCGCGTTGTAATTAACAGCAGTTCACTCTCTATTTTTTACGACTGATAAAAATAAAAATAAAGACGGCATAGCCGCCCCGGAAATGTCGATTCTTCCCTTATATTATCCGAAGATAGGGTTAGGTGAGCCTGATTGGGCTGCTCTCCCTGTCCCCGTCTGGTTCAGTCCTTGGGTCCCCGTCTGGTTCAGTCCTTGGGTCCCCGTCTGGTTCAGTCCTTGGGTCCCCGTCTGGTTCAGTCCTTGGGTCCCCGTCTGGTTCAGTCCTTGGGTTTGAGGCGGCGCTGCTTGTCGTACAACCACTTGGCCAGTCATCCATGGATGAATTGCGCAAAAATATGGGTATATTCCAGGGTCTTCAAAGGTTACTGTGAAAGAGCTGATTGGTGGAAACGGTGGTGGCAGCTGCTGTGCTGCAGTCGGCTCTTCTGCAGGTTGGGACATTCCTTGATTCTCTGGTAGCGGTAAGATGTCTGTAGCAGCACTTGAAGCATTACTAGTTATGGAGGTGCCGTTGGTAAGTGAAACTGGCAAAGGAACTTGAGGTTCTTCAGTTGCTAAGGTCGCTGTTGCATTTGGTTGGGTTTCACCAGCCGGACCACCAGAAGGCATTATAATGCCAGAGTTGAGTGCCCTAACCGTGCTGTTAAGGGTTGCTTGTACATCTGTTCCTTCAAGATAGGTTGTCTGATTATTTGCGTCATATACTGCAGGATACCATGCTTGTTTGTTCAGTGCTACAATTGCTTCTCTACCGTCAGGGGTTGGTATGACGATAGGCTCGCCAAGGTTAAAGGGTGGCACTAGGTCAAAGTTTGTCCCCCCCGCTCCAACAGGGACGGTAAATGGTAAGATTATGTCTGATACAATGCTTGAGTTTCTGACAAACGTTACTGTATGAATATCAGATAATTCAGAGGGGCTAAACCAAGTAACGCTATCTCCTGGACTGATTTCAACACTTTGCGGCGTGAATGTATAATATTGAATAGTTGCATTACTGCCTTCACCGATGGATACTGTGTTAATTCCATCTTCATCTTCATCATCAAACACATCCTCCGTTCCGTCAGGCGTAACGGTCAACCGCGTCTGATTAGTAGGTGTTGCGAAACTAGCAGAACCACTTAATGTCAAAAGGGTAGTCGCTAGAAGGATTCCTGCACACAACGAATTTTGGTTCATCGAGATCTATGATTATATGTCGCATTTAAGGGGTTCTTTAAAGTGTAGACCTCAACAGTATAAAGGCATGTATCGTGTGATTTGGAGAAGCAATGGTTAATGATAAAAATTCTTTGTCCAGGCTTCATTACTGCAAATTCTATCCTCTATAAGAGACACACTTAGAAAGGTATTGGCTAGAAAAGGTTCTTTAGCAACTTATTTTTCTAACCAAACATGCGACGGGCAGTACAAATAACCAAAGAAAAATAAAGTCGGCACTGATTGTAAATTGCATCAAGGCTTATCCATACTATAACTATCGACTCGTCGATAATTGCGGCTTCAGTTGTCTAAATTATTAAGAACTTCAGATTACAAGACTTCCTAGAGGACTTTTTTGAGACTAGTGACATCCTGCAATACTGTTCTAACTGCTAAGATTTAAGTGGCTTAAAAGTCCTAGGAGAAAGGGGATGAAGTAAGTTAGCTGCTCCAGGCTGAGCAAAAAGCGATGAAGATCTCGCGACGAACTGACCCTAGAACTTATTTGACCAAATTGCATTGCTTAACCAAAGGAACCTTTGGTTTGTGCTGAATTGTGTTATCAGAAAAGAGCTAATGTTGTGATGACTTGAAGATAATCTTGCTGTCTTTTATCCCCCGATAATAAAGCAGGGCTATTGCAACAGCGGACTAACCTCGAAAATCATAGTTGGCGATAAAATTCTATGCATTGTCAGGTAAAACAATTAATAATCCATCTCATACTTCTATAAAGATGCTGTAATAATCATGGAATTAGTTTATGACTATCCCCTTTATCGTCCTCCATCAGAGGCCGGATCTACAATATTTCAAGTGACACTTGGTTGCTCGTTCAACAAATGTTCTTTTTGCAATATGTACCGAACCAAGGAATATGTCGAGCGACCTTGGGAAGAAATTAAATCAGAGATCGACATGGTAGTGAAGTTCTATCCTGACACTCGCAGGATCTTTTTGGCAGACGGAGACGCGCTGAACCTTCCGAAGGACAGAATGGTAGAAATCCTGCAGTACCTAAAGCAGAATTTTCCGCGACTTGAAAGGATTTCTTGTTATGCTATGCCAAAGAACATTCTGCAGAAGGGGGACCAAGAGCTCGCGGAACTAAGGGCTGCAGGACTACAGATGATGTATATTGGAATCGAAAGTGGGAATGATATCGTGCTCAAGAAGGTAACGAAAGGTGCCACTTACAAAACGATCCTTCAAGCATGCCAAAGGGTCAGGGCCCACAATTATGTAATGTCATGCATGGTAATTCTTGGGCTGGGTGGCAAGACATATACCAGAGAGCATATCGCGGACACTGCTCAGATATTGAGCGAATCATCTCCTGACTATGTAGGGGCCCTCACCCTTCATTTAGAGGAAGGCATATACAATGAATTCATGAGCAAATTCAGTGAACAATTCATACCATTAGATGATCTAGATCTTCTAGACGAGCTAGAAGCGCTTATCGATGGCTTCCAGCCCAGCCGGCAAGTGATCTTTCGTGCAAATCACGCTTCAAATGTATATTCAATAGGAGGAACTATGCCGCAAGACAGAGAAAAGCTGCTAACCTTGATTAGAAAACTGAAATCCCATCCAGATATGCTCAAGCCCAAGTTCCTCAGGCGTTTTTAACAATAACAAATACAAAAATGTCAAGCTAACTTTTCACTTGTTGAACTTGTCACAATTAATAAATTGATAGGTTATCGCGAGGCACTCTTTCAGAGCTTTGATCCTTTCGATCTTATCGACTTATTCTGATATCTTTAGATAATTTCGTAAGTAGATTATCATTTTCAATATTCAATTGTGCACTGCCTTGGTAGACGATCGAGGCCAGACCCAAAGCAAGATGGTCCCATCATTTGAGCGCATGGGTGATGACGCGGCCTAACCCAAGTTATTGTCACTCTTCACTAGGAATTATAATCAAGAAGTGTACTTTGAAGGATATATCATGAAAGTCCAAAGCTGCAGTATCTTCTTCTTGATATCAGCGATACAAGATGGATCCGTAGAGCAATTATTGGCTAACAGGTTAACTTTGATATCATCTACACTATTATGTTCTGACTAGAATAGATGTAGGATGATCATTACCGCGTTTTTTTACTTTAGCAGCGATAGAATTAATAGCCTGACGGGTTATTTTGGCTTTATTGTACCGCGGGGAATTGGAGGTTCAGGCTAAGAGAAAGGCACTAGCTGTATTGCAGGATGAAATCACGAAAATCCTGAACTCCGCAAGGGACTTGTCAACTTTGACAACTTCGCTGATCAAGGCGGAAGAAATGGATAGTCAGAAATATCTAGAGAGGATGACAAAGACTGAAGAAGAAGTCGAGAATCTTTGCAGAAACATAACCCGCGAGGTTGCTGAAATAGGCAGTCTCATGGCTAACAGAGAAGATATCCTGAGATCTGCGTACATAATTGATGACATCGCGGGGTACATCAGCGGCGTTGCCTTCAGATTTGCCAACATAAAATCAGTCACATTAAAGAAGGCTTCATTTAACGAGGACCTAAACCAGCTGGTAGGTATGGTTGTGGATACTATTTTTAAACTAAATGAGATGGGACGAGCCCTTTCTATTAATCCCCCAAATGCAATTGACATTTCTAGAGATGTTCAGACTCTGGAGCGACAGGTAGATGCAAAGCATCGGGCCATAATTATCAAAATACTTAATGAAATCTCAAGTACTAAGGATTTGCTTCTTCTTAAAGATGCACTTGAAGGGATCGAAGGCATGGTTGATAAATGTCAGGAAGCGTCTGACTCATTTACTATCCTTGCTTTGAGCATGTAGGAAATGATCAGGGGCAGGCTGGTAGAAAACCGGATAGTTGTTTGGGATATTTCGGATTCGAGGACCCTTTTTGGGTCAGGGTATTATGGAAAGCCGCTTGGAATCCTTAAGCCTAAGGGGACAGATTTTGATGCACCACTAGTTCTTGACCTGATAGAGGGATGTTACCTTGTAGAGAAAAAGAAGCTAGAAGTGTTTCGTATTGATGGGAAACCTGTTACCTTTTCAAAAATAAGGCAACTTTGCAAGAAGCAATACGTCGATTTTGATGCAGATTATATGGTTTATCACAACCTGCGTGACAAAGGCTACATAGTTACGCCCGGAATCAAGTTTGGATGTGATTTTGCAGTTTATGAACAGGGGCCAGGGATTGACCATGCGCCTTATCTCGTGCAAGTATTTAGGGCGACAGATGATCTAGCTGCTACAGGTATCGTACTAGCAGGCAGGCTCGCAACTACAGTAAAAAAGCAATTTATTCTAGCCATCCCGAAGGTAAAACAAAAAAAAGTAGATTTTGTAGGATTTGATTGGTGGCGCGCCTAGCTACTAGAAATAACCGCAGGCGGTTGTTCTGTCTTGCCGTTTTGAGCAGGTAAGTCAAATTTTACAAAATTATCTCCGGAGATCGTAAGCAATGCACTGTATTTTTGAGAACCTTGGTCAAGCCAACCTTTGTATCTAATAGAGTTCTTTACAATGTCCGCGATACTAGGTTTTTTCTCATTTACTTCGTCGTAGCAGGAGAGTATCTCTCCAAACTTGACCTCCTGTTGATTGTTAAACTTCGTAAGGTAATATACAAAGACAGCTGTTTTTTCATAATGGTTAGCGGGCTTTTTATCCGCATAGAATTCACGTAAGCCAATCTTGTTTTCATTTGCCTTCAGGTCAACTGGGATTGGGTGTATCATGATCGTGGGCCTGGTGGAATGCTTTATGCTGGCGCCACCTGATTTGTGTGGTTGGGGAAGGGGTTCGCCAATTATGGTTGAGGGTTCTTTATTCTTCTCAAGTTCTGCAGGAAGAGCGGCCTGGACAGACTGCGCCTTTAACTCAAGGCTTTGTTCTACTCCCCTAGCTATTGCTTCCTTTACCGCTATTTTGAAAATTTCTTGAAATTTCTCAAGGTGTTTATCGACAAAGCTCTCTTTACCTTCTAGTTCGACCATGCCCTCCCGGACATTTATCGTAAACCTAGCTTCTGAACCAGTCAAGTCGTCATATAAGCTTTGGAAGTTTTTAATTAAGCTGTTGGTGGAGAGGCTCCTCAAGCTGCTGCCAAAGACATTTGACTACGCATGCAATCACAGCATAAACTGTTGCATTAAATATGCCCAGCCTGTAGTAGCATAGGTTACACAATGTTCGTAGTCAAGAGGCTTGGCAGGAACGGGTTATGGAGTGCAGTGAGCCTTATAGACAAAAATGGCTCATTCAGAGGCGAGGCCAAGTTTGAGACGCAGAAAGAAGCAGAAGAGTATCTAGCGGATTACCTTAAGAGGATGAAACACCGTCTGGTTGTGAGTCCCGAGGGGACGGGACAGCTTAAGATATTCAAAGAAGGATAAGTTTAGGACTTGATTTTTGTTTTACAATACCCTTTTTCCGCATATAAGGACATCGTGAACGTAGTCATAAGCCATTGATTTATCATATATTTACGTCGAGTATCAAATATTACCTGAAAAAGAGTATAACAATCAAATGACCAGCTGCGCTTTGATTAAACAAACATTTTGGTATTTGTCGAGGTTTAAAGATACTGAAAGACTCCGTGGTTAACCAACTCTGCGTCATGTCCACTTTCCGGCCCTAGCATTGCGGAGAGTGGTCCGTAGTGTTTGATATGTTTAGTATTGTCATTTTCTTTGTCATTTAGCCAATTTGAGAGGGCAAAA
>JBJMEA010000076.1:0-3337 GCA_045809625.1 Nitrososphaera sp.
CTTGAATTCATGAAGCTGCCGAGCCCTTTCTGCATAAAGTGCTGCATCATATAACTCATGATAGTGGACATGATGGTACTGGACATAGATTGTTGCATCCCACTTTTTTGAGAAAACATGCCTGCTAGATTGTCTAGACTCCTAGTATGTGACTATTATGCATAACGGTATATATTAGTGATAAATATAGGTTCTAATCTAAAGTATAATAATTATATTGACATAAACAACAAAAAAGGGGAAATTACTCTAAAATACGATTATTTGTGAGCATTTAATCACAACGATGCCGCTCCGCCAATTCCACCATGATGTGAGAGTTAGTCGTACTAGAAACAAAGGTGAATGTTAAGATGATAGAGATAGTAGCGTGAAGGATTGGGTTGTTTCATAATATCGTTCCAAATTGAATTACCTGATACTATCAGTTGGAAGCCTTATTTTCGTTATCATCCTTCACATGTCATGTCATCATCAACGAGACGACAACAACAACGAGAACGTGATAATGAGTATAGCCTTAATACAAATCAGCAGGAGCAACAACGAGAGCAGCATGAGGCAACTATTCGCTCAATAGACGAGACAAAGGGAAACATTCGCAAGTCTATTGAAGAAACAAGAAGAGAATTACCAAGATATTCTCAGACCGTTACAGATTTTCAAAACGAGACAGCAGATGCATCAGTGGAGATTGCTGATAATTTCCTTGAATCCCAAAAAGAGGTTATCAATTCGATGCAATCTACTTGGGCTCCAATGGCAGAAAGAATGAGTCAAGTAACTCAGAATTGGACAACAACTAGTATGAGGACGACGCCATTCTTCTTCTTCCCCTCTCCTCAAGAAATGGCTGATGTTTATGCCAGAACTATTGGAACCATGACAGAAGCTTATGTGGCATCTACACGAATGGCTACCAACATGATGTTTGCTGGAATGGAGGTTACCCGAGCAACCACCAATTTCACAAGACAAAATTCAAAGGAAGCATCACGCATAACTTCAAATTCAGCTAGATCATTTGCACAGACTGCAAGAGAAACAGTTCAGGTTCAAGAAGAACATCAACAGCTAGAAGGAGGAGTTGGTGGTATTGGTGGTAGCAGCAGAGATGGTGCGGGAGGAAGGGCAGGAGCAGTTGAAGGATCAACAGCTGCTGGTTCCTTCGAATCCAAAGGAGGAGCAGATAAAACAAGGACTACTAACACCAATGAAGGCGCAGCAACAACAACTTCCGGTAGGAAGTGACACAGCAACAACGACAACGATAGCGACAAAAACTGTCAATCTTTCGGATGCTATCCCCGAAGCTACAGGGAAGAACAAGAAAAAATTCTAAAAGCCGAATAAAGAAATGATTCCAGGCAGCTAGCCTTGTGCCATGGAATCTTTATTTTTTATTTTTTTTGTAGTATATTTTTTAAAAAATGACCTTCAGTACATATCTACTATTTTGTCAAATATATCTATCTCCTCTACTTATATACTCACATCCATTTGCGTAGACAATATGCTAGACTTAGCTCAATTTTTTCAAACTCTTACCTTACTTTCAGTCTTCCTTCAGCAAGCGTCAGGTATTCAATCGTTTATGGAACCTATCACTAACTCGCTGAACCAGTTTGTAACTACTATCGCCCAAGCGGCACCAAAAATCGTAGCTGCTCTGATTTTGCTTGGAATAGGTCTTCTAATCGGCAGAATTATTGGATGGATTGTAAGAAAGGTTGCAGAAAAAATGAACCTCGATCGCTACTGGAGTCGAACTGGTATTGGTGAATCGGTATCCAGAGCGGGATGGAACCTAACAAGAATAATTTCAGTTGCAGCCAGATGGTTTGTCTATCTGTTCTTTATCTCAGCTGCTGTCAACGTATTGGAGTTCACCCAGCTATCTCAAGCTATCAATGATGTATGGCTATGGATTCCAAATGTTGTAGCCTTCATAATAATACTTGTAATAGGCGCAATTATTGCAGACTTTGTTGGAAAGTGGATGCAGCGCGAATTGCCTGCAAGAGGAGTTGTAGGTGGTAAAGCCATAGCGCTAATTGCCACTGGAATTTTGTATGCCATAGTATTGGTCGTGGCAACAACTCAGCTACAAATAGGTGAGGCTATCTTGAATTCTGTAATTTCTGCTCTCATATGGGGAATGGCTGCTGCCATAGCAATAGGTGTTGGAGTGGGATTGGCATATGGCTTAAGAGAGGCATTTCCAGCAATGATTAGAGGGACCACACAGATACAACCTACATTGAGAAAGGGACAAAGGGTTACAATAGGTCGTGGAAGTGGTGGTACTGGTGACAGCGGCACGACAACAGGCACAGTACAGGAAGCAGGTTCTTTTAGTGTGATATTGCAAGATGATCAGGGCAAGACAATCGTTATACCTACCAAGAATATTCTTGATAAAGAAATAGTAATAGAGTCTGGACCCGCTCCTGTAACACAAGAGAAAGCTGTAGAAGAAAACAGGGCAAAGCCATAGTAATCATCTAACTCTCAAAGAGAAGTGTATTGGCTTAACTGAGCGTCAGTAAAGATGATGATGATAATATACAAAGGATAATGCCCAGCGACGAAAACAACAAGGCGCTTGATACCCGGTGTACTTGTGTGTGCCTTTCTATGGTCTTTCTTATTTTTTGTATTCCTCCACGTTTTTTGATTTTCCAAACTAGGAGTCGTTTTGAGTAGAATAATTAAAGCAATGTACTGGCTTCATTTTTAAGTATTGAATATTACTCTTCACGGATAAGCTTTTTCCAAAATATATTGTCATTTTGCCATTATTTTATTAGCTACCTGTTAGTGTGTGATGTATGGTTGACGTGTAAAGGCATATGTGAACGATAGAAGACTCCTAAGCCGATTCACACTTCTGGAGGAGGAAGAAGATATTATTCTGCTGGACAGAAAAGGTGCACGACATGTGGGTTGTTCATCCTGTGGAACGGTCTGGTGTCCATGTTGCGGCTGTAGGCTAAGGTCAATCCTCTAAACACAATAGATAGAAAAAGAGCTAGGGGAAGAACTAGTAGTTATGTAACAGTTTTGTAAGTATCTATGGGATATAGAACCATCCTGTGATTGAACTGAAACTTGGAATAATCCGAAAAAGTAGTATATTTACTACAATACTAGCAGTTAGTGAAGGATGCCTCAAGACCGTGAGAAAGAACAAGAGAAGAGAATACCAAGCGCCTATACCTTCCATGGCACTCGAGACATTGTCGAAGCTCAAGTCTTAAAAGCTCTCAAATGTTATGATGCATCTATGGCAAAACTATTGCTATCCTATGCTCACATCAATAAGAATAAAGAGCTT
>JBJMEA010000077.1:0-6806 GCA_045809625.1 Nitrososphaera sp.
GTTCCAAACCATACACTTATCAACAACTAGCAAACGATACAGCTGGTTTGCTGGACGCTCTGAAAATACCAAAAGCAAATGTTATGGGATATTCTTTAGGAGGACATATAGCTCAGGCATTTACAGTTAGATATCCAGAAAAGGTTAACAGGCTCATACTTGTTGCCACAACATGTGGCGGAAAAGATGCTATACCTAAACCACCAGAGTTTAAGAAATTGCAATCTGAAATTGTAAACAAATCTCTAAACAATGTTCCTATTTCTCAGGAGGAAATGAAATCGCTTAGTTCTGCCTCATTAGGATCAGGATGGATCAAACTGCATCCTGAATCTCTTGAGAACATTCCAGCAAACATTACATCATTGCAACAATTGAAGCCGGGTTTGCCTCCTGAAACAGCGAATAACCAGAATAACGTAGGAAAGCGTTGGGACGCACCCAATTGGAATGGTGTTTGTGATGAGCTTGCGAAATTGGCTATACCCACGTTGGTCATAACTGGAACCGATGATGATAGGTATCAGCCGTATGTTAATTCTTTAAAGATTGTAGAAAAGATTCCAGGAGCCTGGCTTGTACAGATCAAAAATGCGGGTCATGCAGTAATGGATCAATATCCAGATGAAATAAGCAAGATATTAAATACATTTCTTTCGACTACGACTACAACAGCACAACCTGAGTAAGAAAGTGTATCAACGACCAGACGATTCAATATTCAAGAATGCGACTGATGCCGCCTCAGATCATGCAGATGCAAGAGAATCATAATTACGGTCATAGTATTATTCGGGCGTTTGGATCGTTCTCTAGAACGATACAATAATACCGCGGGTTAGGTGGGTTGCGGCTGAAAATTCAGATGAATCTCAATATAGAAAAGCGGTTGTACTGGAAGATCGGTCAATTTAAGCTATATCTTTAATTAGAGTGGTATACTTGTTTCTGTGGGGAATGTATTGACCGATGCGAATCCTCTCCTTGCAATCAAAGAAATTGTGCTGAAGAGGAAGAAGATGATTTCGATGAAGGAGCATTATGATCTGGAGGACAGAAATGGGATCAAACTAGGAGAAGCTGAGGGCAATCTCTTTCAATTCCCAGCTAAGTTTATTATCAAGAATATCGATGGCTCAGAGTTGATGCATATTGAAGGCAAGATTTTCTCTCTCCGAAAGCAGTTCTCATTATATGACAATAGTGGACAGCTTCTGGGAACTATAAAGAAGAAACTGGTCAAGCTGATAGGGCAAGAGTACTGGGTAGAAAGAAATGGAGTCGATTTCATGCGAATCCTCGGGAATTTCACAGGGCATGACTATCAGATGGAAGTCAATGGAGTCCAAGTCGCGACGGTTCACAAGAAATGGTTCTCAGTGCGAGATCAAATAGGACTCTCTATAACAGGAGAAGCAGCAGAAGATCATCGAGTAGTATTGGGAGCGCTGATAGTAATCGAGCATATAGAAGTTACCAAAAGGACAGAAGACGATACTTGATTCACGCGATCTTTTTAACTCTTTGATTGAGCCTCGCTGGCTTCTTAAGAGACCAGTGTCATGCTTTAGGCGATTCTAAGAATTCTGAGCATAGCTTGCTTAGCTTTAAAGTTTTCTTTGGGACATTGCGATTTTTGCATCTGCTATTTGTTTCGACACTACGGTATAAGAACTGGTGTAATTTGCGGGTTCGGTGGGATTAGGTTCCCGCATGTAAAGGGGTTCGATTGCTTGAGCTTTAAAGATTACTAATATCACAAACGGTTGTTGTCAATAGTCAGGTTCGGGCACAAGGGTCCCCGTGCTTTTAGAAGCACTAAAGTAAAGGTTTCAATACATAAAGGAGAGAGCTAACTAAAAAGTTTTTGTTCTCTAGCGGACTTACGTGTTAGTAAAAAATGAAGCCGTCCAGCATTACATGAAGGATTACTCTTTTGTCCAGAGGTATGAATTGAAAGGGATCATGAACAAAAGACTGTCCCTATTCGTATTGATTGATAACCACCAAAGCTTAAAGCTAGGCGCCGACTGTTCTGTCATCCTTTTTTTCTCTAGTCTCCCTAATTACCAAGTCTAAATATTGTCTAATTTCGTTATCATCTGTCAAAGGTTCTACCCCTGTTTCTTTTTTCATAGCACCTGCGTGTTCATGGATTAGTTTTACATACTTTCGTTTAATCTCCGCGTCCAGTTGTGCATTACCTAAAGTATCTAGCAGAGCATACTCCTTTGCATATTTTCTAGCTAAAGCACGCAATTTTGCATCTTGGGCCAGTGACAGCCCGACAGAGTATATTCCTGTGCTGAAGAGAAAAGAAGCAAGCACAAGAAAGGCACGTTGGATTGCTCCAAAGGGTGGATAAGAATTATTGGTTATCCAGTTATTGGTCGTTGGAGAAACTAAGATGGTTGATAATGCTGCTATAATCAAATAGTTAATGATCTTATTACGAGAAGGGGTAGTTTGCCGTCCAAGAGTTTTTGCTACTAAAAGATATGCATAAGCTATTACAAAATCAGCTGCAACCCATCCTGCGGTACCTATTACCCTAAAGATAAGGAACCTAGGCTCCATATATACAAATTGACTTCCCGTTGTTAATAATTGAGGAACAAATATCCCAGTTAAAAAAAATACAGGTGGTAAAATTATAAGTGTCCAAAAGGTTGCTCTTCCTATCTGATCCTTAAAATAACGAAGGAAATATGCAACAGCAACTGTTTCTGCGATAGCAATAGCAGTAACTTGAGGGACAAGAAACACATAGAGATGAATGATAAGTTCTATTCTAGATAAGTGTCTGCTTGCCATAGAATTGCTAGATTGGAAATCTGGATCTATGGAGGGTGGTCTTGAAAAGACTAATATCTTTGTATTAAGCGTAGTAGTAACTGTCATGCTGATGCAAAGGAGCATCGATGATACAGCAAATGCCAATATCATGATATTGTGTCGTTTGTTGCTACTAGACTTGAACCATGCCAAGAATTTGTAAGTGCGAAAACCAAAGAACAAAATGGCCACTGCACTTATCAAAACAATTAGAATCAAAAGGTAGGTGCTATACTGTGAAAACAACACCATTTCAACAATGATAGCGCCAAAGATGACTAAAAGTGCATAAAGAAAAATAGGCGTTGCCTTGTACAGCCTATTAAAAAACGAAGGAGCCTCAAGCTCTTTGCGCAATGCAGCCATATAATCTCTAAGGACATACAGACCTGCAAAAAATACAGTGATACTCATTGCTATAAACAATATTACACCAAAAGAAGAGTTAAGGGGGTTACCCAAAACGTCAAGAAAGGTGCCAAAGATTACATCGGTAAGTACTACGGCCCAAACAATAAACGTCAACAAATAAGTTTTTTTGTTAATGATACTTGTAGTGATCACCAATGGCACTTTTGTAATCTACTCTTCATTATATCACGCTCCTATAACCCTTATGGTAGATTGTAAAGTAATAACTCGACAGTGCGTAAACAGCTATTTGACGGCGTTGCTAGATTCGTTTAATACTTTTACCACGTCAGATGGATTATGTCTCACAGACGAACAATATCAAAGTGATGCGTACATTAATTTGGCATCTGATGGCCAAATGTTCACAGGCTTCTCTATAATTGGCTGTAAATACTCCAACCTTGACTGTGAAGATATGTCGAGGACAAATAATAGAGAAATTGAATGCAGACTGCTGTTTAAATATGCTCTATTGAGTGGAGCTTATCTTTTGTATGTATTTCTTAAATCTTTTGAGCCTGGGCTATCGAACCACCGCCTGCCATCAACAGACAACAGAAAAAGATTGAGATGATCGGCAGGCCTAAAGACGAGTTGTCACGCCAATGGGTCAAAAATGCCATACAGCCTTATGCTATGCTAGCTGAGTTAGGCAAGCAAAGTTCCATCAGACGTAATCTCAAACCGTATAGTAGCTCTGACGTTCTTAGCTGGGGTTTCAATGTAATGATTAACAAGAAAAGATATCAAAGATTGATGTCGGAGTATGCAGAAGTTTTCAGCAATGTAAGTGAGCTTTTAGAAAAGTAACGGAAGAATGCAAACCCCAATCTAGATAGGTATAGAATGAGCTATTCCAAATCTATATCGACAGCATCATCAGCAGGAACAAGAGAGGAAGAGAAGGAGGAGGAGAGATAATTGTATAGCACATGATAATTTTTCATACCAGGCTTGACGGTTCTTCTTCTGGCATATAACCTCCTCTCTTGATTAGCCGTTGTGCTAGCTTTTTCTTAGTTGATTCATCAGCTGTGATCTTAACTGCAATGGTATTCTGTAGCGTAACATTCATCTGGTTATATTGCTGCTTTATCTCATCCATCTCTTTTCTTTCACTTGCTTTTATTTCGTCATATGCTTCTGGTATGAGAGGATAGCTGCACTTTGAGCAAAACTTGTTTTCCCTTGGATTAGTTTCACTGCATTGTGGACAGCTCATCACAGCTGGCTTTGGTTTGGCGGAGCCATCATCTAATTCAACTCCTGCTCTTTGTAATATCTGCATCTTAGGTTGTTACCCATGCGCCTTTTGATGTATCTTGCAGGTTGCTTTGAGTTCATCAACCATCGCACCTTCTTCTTCAATGCAAACTCTGGAAGGGAATCTGAATCATATGTGATGGCAGAATGTCTTATGCAGTAAGGGTTCCATTTCTTTGTCCGGAGCAGATACTCTGCAGGATTTCACGCTCTGTTGGATCAGTTATTTTGCCACCATTAAGCAAGCGTTCAATACGCTTCTTAAGCTGCTTCATAACATTGTCCAAGGCTTCAGGCCTTATTGGTGAGCCATTGTGCAGGTTGCAACTGAGTCTGGCCTCCTGCGAATTTCTAAAAGGATGGCTGTTCAGCCAATCACGAACATTTGGAAAGGAACATGTAAGAAGGATAGGGCTGCCACCTGTTTTTGCTTCATGCGGAACTTCACCTTCGCCATACTTTTCTCGCAGCCTGATATGCTTGATCTTGAGCATTGTTACTTCGTGATTTCCTGCATCCAAGTCCCAAAATAATGTCAGCGCTGCCTTGTTACGAATATATGGTTCATACTTGATAGCTGTAAGTAGTTCGTCTCGGTCCCATATCTCTGTCTCTAAGTAAGGGCTTAGACGCTTGGTCTTCTTTTTCTTGATTTGTTGTAAGAAAGAAGGTGTCTTCCATTCATCTTCAGGCTTTACCTCTTCTCCATTGATTTGTTTTATCTTCTTGTTATGAAGCCATCTAAAAAAGAGATTTAGACGCCAAAGATAATCATTCCAAGTGGTTATCCACTTCTTATCATAGTCGATTTCATCGCTCTTTATCTTCGTATCTGGGAATAGAGCAATCTCTTTATGACTGATATCATACAACGTGGTTGCTGCTCCAGTATACTGGGCAAAGTGAATCATTGCCTTTAAGTTTCCTTTCTGATAGTTTTGAGAGGTTCCATTATCTTTCATATGTTGGTAAAACTCCTTTAGAAGGTCAGAGTTGACTCTGTTAGGCATTTGTTCGACTTTTCTAAGGACTGTATCTAATCGAATAGGCATAGTTAGTTCTCAAATCTCCTTCTTCCTCCTGCTCCTCAGATACCGTTAGCTTGAGCAATGACAACATTTGCATCGCAGTTGTTACTATTGTTCTCGAGCTTTGCTGCATTGCGATTTCTGTATCTACTATCATTTTCCTTACTCTGGTATAAGAACCCCTGTAATTAGGGGGTTCAGTGGAACCCGAGACAGATTTGACACTATTTTGCCACCCAAAAATTGGATATGTAATCCATCAAAATGAGAATTTAGTCGTAATCAATCAGCCAACGTCTTTGTTGATTCTCTTCAGCAGCGGCACTATTATTAGAACCACTATCAGGCTGTTTGGCTGGTTTTTTCATATATTATGGCAGCCGCCACCATTATCATCTTTTCATTTGTTATTCTGAGATTCTTATTTATGTGATCTTTTAACTCGTTCTTTGAATCAAAAAATTTCATACAACTATTACATCGTGAAATCCTTTTTACCATGCATTTTTTATCTCCCCTTCAACAGACCATATATTGAGTTTTAATGATAAACCTAAATAAAAACCCGCTTTACCTGAGCAGGATTAGAAACTCAATATAATACAGTCTTATTTTTTACAATTGAAGGATTGAGCGGACTCCTGGCTGGCTGTTATGTTGATGACTGGAAATGTTCCGATTTTGGTTGAAGTTCTATTTCTCTCACAATTGCTTCAAAGGAAAGGAAAAAAGAGGAAATGTGCAAGGTCAGACAGGAAGGTAATGGATGACTCCGAGAGAGGACAGAACGGGAAGCAAGCCAATAAGTCCTATTCCTACCAACATTCCAACTATGCATATGTTTGATTTCGTAACTTTGAGTGACATACGCTCTATCTTCGTGTAACAACTATTACTACTATCCTCAGCATTTACTTATACAAATAGAAAGTTCTTGAAACATGTCACTAATGCAACTGATTAGTCATAATGAATTAACTGTATAATTTCTTAAGTCTTTATATGTGATTTGATCGGTTTGATAAACTGCCATTTTTCTAGCTTGTTGAATTTTACTCATTTCAATGTCGAGAATGTGTGAGACGGAGATATATACGGGTTCGGTCGGATGGGAGACAGATTTGACACTATTTTCCCAGAACGAATAGCCATTATGCAACTATATGCTGAGCCATTTACCAGACACAGATGCGGTTTGGGGAAAAAGACGAACCCAAACCGGAAATGATCGCATGTTTCATATCTACCACTTTAAAAGGATTTAAG
>JBJMEA010000078.1:0-18429 GCA_045809625.1 Nitrososphaera sp.
TCCTGTCCAAATGTAGCCAGTCGCAAGATTAGATCATAGCTGTTCGCGTTGGCAGGAGTAAAGAAACGCATTGTCTGAGCATGACCCTCATGAACTAGCATTATCAATCTTGTTAGTTCTCCCTCCTTTTATGTATTGAAACATAAATCAATGTGTCGAGACAATAGATCTTGCCTTGTATTTTGTAAACTGGCAGAGGAAGGTGTCACTTGAGGAGAGGAATGGCCAAAAGATGATAGTGAAGAGAAACAAGTCCTCTAAACGATTTCATGAGTTTCTCATACTGTACGCCTATTCGCTTATTTCGATATTGCTTTTTCACCCGTCTCCTCCAATTGCGTTTAGCGAAATAATAAGAAATGAGGGTTATGAGATGAGAAGGAATCTAAGAATCATTGGGATATCCACTCCAGTATTGCTTTCAATCTCTGAAACAGAGCTAATAGAGGAATACATTGAAGGTGGAGATGTCTACAGGGCACTTGCTTCTGGCGGCAACTTCATGCTTGCATATGCGGTAGGCCGCATTACCGGCAAAGTCCACCAGGCAGGCTATACCTTCGTAGACAACAAGGCGCAAAACTACCTTGTAAGGGATGAGTCTGTTATAAGAACAGACCTAGGTTTTATGAAGAAAACTATTTCATCCTACTCAGGAAGTATGGATATAGGGTCATTCCTTGCTAGCGTGATGGACTTGGAGACATACCCAGAAATTTCCAAGTCGTTTTATGATGGTTATGCGTGTGAGGCAGAGGACAATCTGTCCTATCTCTCAATACTCATCCGCAACCTTTTATCGGTCGGATTTTCCACAAGCAGCATTACAACGCTCAAGAATATGCTTTTAGATTATAGGAGCCTGGTAAAACGCTTTTAGATTGGTGGGAGCTCTGCTTTCTTGTCAAAGCCGCCTGAGCCAAACTTGCAGTAAAAGCATTGGTCCGATTGCATGTAGGTTAGCTTTTGTATTGATATTGCTCCTAGCCTAACCGCTACCTTTGTCATGAGGCGGTATTTGAGTGGCATAGATGGTATAACTTCCTTAAAATAAACATCATAATGGTCGGGACAGAATTTAAGCGTCACCTGAGCCTTCTGGCGAAACTCCGGAGAGGTCTCTTTATTATTTTCGCTCATAGTCTTGGCCACATTGATCTGTTCTCTAATGTATTCATGCTTGGGACATGGGCAGTCCTTGCCACCTGGATGCTTATACGCCGGAGTATTTTTCCAGTCAAAGTCTGGAAAATTCTTTTCGAAATCATCCATCGCTAGCGTACACTATGTATCCTACTCTTATAAAGATGTAGGACAATTCCTAGTTAGATGGAGCCAGCAATGCTAAAGAGCATTAATACGTTTTATGGGGCCTGATAATGATAAAAAATATATCTTAGATGTTATAACACTCCGTAACCGACGTGGTACGAGAGACCGACACTGCTGGCAGCGCTGTATTAACAGCAACAGCTACAAATAATAATTCTGGCGACGAGGAGTTAGATCCTAATCGTAGAACTTTACTGGAATTTAAGAAGTCTGTTCAAGAGGAGCAAAAAGTAGGAGATAAGAGAATAGAGGAGATCAACAGCAAGCTTGATGGTATTAAAAAGCAAATAGATGAAGAGAGAACCCAGCTTGATGACCTTCGTACTAAGTTAAAGCGGGTGAATGAGGAAAAGGACATAGATTATCCAAAGTTTATAGAACTAAGAGAAAGCCTTATGCAAGCTAAGAGCCAGATGAAGAGTCTAGATGATAAAGTTGGTCCTGTAGCGGCAAAGCTGAGAAGGGAGAGGAACGATATGCACAACCTTGAGAAGACCCTTGAACAAATAGAGCGAGACATACAGACCAAGAAGCTCTCCAAGGACGAAGAGCGCAAACTTGTTGCCAGATCCAAGGAGATCGCAACCAAGTTGCATACGCTTAAGCTAATCCATAAGAAAGAGCATCAGTACCGCACCATTTCGACACAGTACGACCAGCTAAGAGATCAGGTGAAGAGGATTTTTAAGCTAAAAGAGGAATATGGGATTAAAATAGGTAAGCTAAAGGAGAGCCTCGATAATCTGATAAACCTTCGAGAATCTCTTTATGATGAACGTAGACAGGTAATTCACACAGTGAGAGAGGCAGCAGCTAAGCTGGAAATGGTTGATACTCAACTGAATGCCATTGCTTTCAAAAAGTCACGCATGCAGGCCGCAGAATATCGGCATAAGAGGCAGAAGGAGACGGGCGAGAGGCGAGCAGCACGACAAGAGGCAATACAAGAGCGCGCCAAGCGTGACAAAGAATACCAAGAGCGCCGGAACGCCCTAAAGGAAGTGGCTCTCAAAAAGATGACTACGGGTAAAAAACTCACATTTGACGAAATGAAACTGATATTTGGCGATGCGGGTTCTGACTGAGATACATTTTTTTGATAGACAATTGTAACCTGCCTTTGAAGATGGCAGATAGAATCGATTATACTGGCAAGGTCTACGTATATAGTAGTGGTATGCCCGATATACATATCCAGCTTACAAAGGAAAGGTTGGGTGAATATGGTGTCAAGGAGAACGACATCGAAGTTATTGAAGTTCCCGAAGGCGTCCCAGAGGGATCTGTAATGGTGACAGTCTGGCCCCATTATTTGTCTGTTGCAAGAGTCAAACGAGTGCGAGAGGGCTCAATATATGCACCCCAACTATTTAATATCCAATTATGAGATAAAACGTTAAATCTTCTGTATACCCATTCATTTATGATGTTGACTTTCTTCTGTAAGCGGGACCGGCACAGCGATTGCCCCGGTGATTGGGCTATAGACAACATGTGCGGACCCGATCACGATTGCTCGTTTGACTTAGAAAGAGTCAAATGTGAATGCATCTGCCATGCAAGAAATTGGGCAAGTTGAGCCTTTTTTACCAGAAAAATGCCAAAAGATTAGACGGCCGAGCGATATGGAAGATGAGAGTCCGTTGGAACGATGGTTTAATCCGAAGACACTATCAATCAGGTAATTTGTATGTATACTCTATTCAAGGTGCTCTGCATTCTTCTCTTGCACTAGAAAAACGTTGCCTAAACTAGACTTATCAATAGAGGAGAAGAGCTAACAAAAATATAATCATCAAGTAGAATCACCGAGCACACCTGCTCTAGTTGAACATATGAGGATCCATAGTACAGGCTCCACTACCCGCAATAGTTCGTTCATGCATTGGACTTATACGACATTAAGCAAGATATCATATATATACTCGAGTTAATGGACCCATCAACAGTTCTTCTATCCTTATTATTATTATTGTTAAATATCTCATTTGGAATACCTCGGCTTAGAGGACGCGGGAAACATTCTAAGCGAAGACGTGGACAAGACACTAGATGAATATTCTATAGAATCCAATCTCAGAGAACCTGAGGCCCTAGCAGTATAGTCTCATTCATTACCTCATTGAATGAGAGGTTATTAGCCGACCTCAACAATAGTTCTCTGCACTGGTCTAAGAATGCTCCACGGTTAGATCGAGGATTAAACGCATGCAAAATTTTGTCCTGGTTGGAAAATAGCTTTTCCACACATTAGGAATTCCATTATATGAGCTGAAGGAAAAGTTAGATAGGGAGTGGTGCGACTCTAGCATCTATCCTCTAAGATCTTTAATAACATTATACTTCAAAGCTAATCTCACCTTCCATATGTGCGATTCTCTTTGCTAAAAGTGTCTATTTTCTATTAATGCTTAGATCTGATGTTATATCATTACGGCACCGATATAACGCAACCTTTAATTGAGCTAATACACTTTTTTTGGTTTGGAAATAGGCAACCAAATGCTAGACTTCTCTTCAGCTTTGTCTCAGCTTAATGGATTGTTTGGTGGAGGAGGAGGAGAAGGGTTAGACCCTAGCAGTGCATGGATGTGGGTTTCGATCATATCTATTGCCATAATTCCATTTTTCATGATATATGCCCAAAAGCTTCAATCGCGTGTAATTATAGGAGAAATATCAAAATCACTTGTCAAATTAAAAACCATGAGAGAAAATGCCAGAAAGGAAGCTATCGATTATGTCAAGATTGCAATAACTAGATCATCGTCTACGTCAATCGATCCAGCAGTTGGAGTTGATAGGTTCCTAGAATATTTTACAATCATGCCCGTTGATCTTGACCCAAGTGGCTTGGTACGCAAGCTGGATCATATAATGCGTACTCGAGACGATAGAGTTCGCACAGAGATCAAGAAATTGTGTTCTGGTGCAGAGGATAAAGAGATTTCAAAGATAGAAAACATTCTTGAGGCTGCAACTGCCCTAAATTTGATCTATAAGGTTGTAAGACACTATTATCTGATGGGCAAGCGTACTACCAGCATGTTCATTCTTGTCCAGCTTCAAATGGTCATGCCTCTTCTTATTGAAGAGGCTGAAGCATTACAAAAGGCGATAGGTGCCTTCAAGCACGGCCAACCAATAGGCGACAGCATAGGACCCATGGTCGTTGGTAAAATGATGTTTGGAAAGGAAAAGAAGCTGGCGGCAAGGGAAACAGTATACAGCGAAGAGGAGTATAAAGGCAGAAAGATATATCTTCTTAAAGCTGAAGGGCCTTCGGGGACCGTCGGAAGGCCAGGTGAAGCTATAACCCGCCTAGTGGGCGACATGGGCATCAATATAGATATAGTCATCATGATAGATGCGGCGCTCAAGCTTGAAGGAGAAAAGACTGGAGACGTAGCAGAAGGAATTGGAGCTGCTATCGGGGGAATAGGGGTAGAAAAGTACCAAATAGAAGATGTGACAGCCAGGTTTAACATCCCAATATATGCTGTCATAGTCAAGCAGTCAGTTCAGGATGCAATTACAATCATGCGCAAAGAAATAGCAGATGCGTTTGGAAGGGTGACAGATACTATTTATTCAGTAATTGAAGACAGGTCATCAGAGGGGCAGTCAATTATGATCATAGGCGTTGGAAACACAATAGGAGTAGGACAGTGACAGAAATGCTATTTAGGAAAAAGAAAGAAATTGTGCCAGAAACATATACAGAAGAAACCTGCCAGTCGTGTAATGAAATAACCAAGCGAAGCTATGAGGAAGGTGATTATGTATACCGGTCGGGTTTGCAATGTAAGAAGTGTGCTTCTGCTAATGCTGTAGTTATTACTGCAATCTATGGTGAGTATCCAGAAGAAGACAAAAGAGCTAAAGTGTGATAACATTCACACTCGAATCTGTAGGAATTAAAGTATGTTCTGCTTGGACAACTATTTTGCTGTTTCCTTCAACGAGTATAGGGTATGCATGCACGTTCTTTTTTCGGATCAATATATCTGCAAGTCGCCTTAGATCCTTTTCGTCATATTTGTCAGTAAGCCATCGCAGAGCAAAAGGGAGTGTTTTGTATCGACTCCAAATGAGCTCCAAAAGATCGTCTGCTTCTCTATCCTTCACCGGTTTGCGTGAGGTTACTCCAAAGATGTTCTTCGTCTTACCCTCATAAACAACCCCTTGACCATCTCTTGTGGTAATAAATGGCTCAATGGCATACGCTTCATTTTCTTGGAGGGAAAATGAAGACCCCCTAGTCCAAATGTTAGGTATAGACTTGCCCGCATGGATTGTGTATTGCTGAAGTGAGTGGCCGCTTAGATTTTGTATCGGCTTAAAGCCAAACTTTGTTATGGTTGCTTCTATGACTCTACCTATGTCACTTGCTTTGGTATTTGCCCTTGCAATTCTAACAGCCTCACCAAGTGCCATTTCAGCTGTACTGACAAGTGCATCATATTTTGGATCATAGCAAACAGTGACAGCAGTGTCTGCAATATAGCCATCTACATGTACGCCAATATCTATCTTAAGCACATCTCCTTCCTTCACCACGTTATTATCATTTGGTTCCGCAGTGTAGTGAGCCGCTGTATCATTGAGGCTTGTGTTAACAGGAAATGCCGGCTCGGCATCTAAACTGCGAATCTGCGCCTCAACGGATTCGCAGATTTCATAGAGGGTCAATCCTACGTGATATTTTTTGCGTGTAGCTTCCCTCACCTCTGCTGCTATCTTGCCGGCCTTAAGATAGCATCCAACATTCATGCTATTGTAATTTTGTATTGCTGTTCCTATATAGAGATTATGCGGCAGACTGACTGCAAGTGACGGATGATCAGTTTGCTAGCTGATGAACCATAAATGTCACTGTCGAATCAGACTGGTCCAGATAAAAACCTCGCAGCGAGCCTTGGCGAAAAATTAAAAGCAATATGGAATAAAAACAATAAAAGCAGTAGAGCACTAACTTCATTATACGAGAGACTTTTAGTGCATCTCGCAAACACCACCAGTTTTTCAGACAACTACTTTTTCGTCCTTATCCAGTGTAGCTATGTTGAATGCTTGCTCTATAGTGTACACAAATATCACACCGTCTCCATGTTCGCCTGTTCTTGCAGACTCTATGACTGCGTGCACGACTTTGTCTACCTGGTCATCTGGAAGCACTATCTCAAACTTTACCCTAGGTAGCAGGTCATATGCGACTGGCTGACCTCTCCATTGCAAGTGGAGTTCGCGCTGCTTACTCCACCCCGAGACCGTAGAGATTGTCATTCCTCCGATCTTCATCTGTCTCAGTTTTTCCTTGACGACAGGCATCCTTTCAGACCTAATCATGGCCTCTACTTTCTTCATTTATATAACATTCAATGGCACGCACACGTGCCATAAATTGTTATTGTTCTATAGTTATTTTTATTAAAAATGCTTTATAAATTGGCAGAATAGAGGTAAGCTATTTGATAAATAAGAAATTCGTACTTGATACCAGCATCATCATCGATGGCGAGATAACGAGGATGTTAGAGAAAGGCAATATCGAGCAAGAAAGCGATATTGTTATCCCTTTGGCAGTTTTAGACGAGCTCCAGTCCCAAGCATCTACTAACAAAGAGCACGGGTTTGTAGGGCTCGAAGAGATAAAGAAAATCAGACAGATCTGTATTAGAAAGAACATCACCCTCCGGTTTGTAGGGCAACGCCCTGACCTTGATGATATCAGGCTTGCAAAACACGGCAGAATAGACGCAATAATTAAAGATGTCGCAATGCAAGAGTCTGCTACACTCATCACTGCTGACTATGTGCAGGCACTTGTCGCAGAGGCTCAGGGCATTGAGGCGATGCACATACGAACGCCGACTAAAACTACGAACCTTGAATTTGAAAAATACTTTGACGAGACGACCATGAGCGTCCATCTAAAAGAGGGAACATTTCCAATGGCAAAGAGAGGAAAGCCGGGTGACTTCCAGCTTGTCAAGATAGATCAAGAAAAAACCACGTCTCATCAGTTATTAAATATAATCAAGGAAGTCTCAGAAGCAAGCAGGGTTACGGGTACGGGCTCAGTGGAAATAAGTAGGAGTGGTGCAACCGTCCTTCAGTTTGGCAATTTTAGGATTGCAATAACAAGGCCGCCATTTTCTGATGGACTAGAGGTGACAATAGTTAGACCGATCATTCGGCTTGAACTTGAAGATTACAATGCGAGCAGCAAACTGATGGACCGGCTTTCTGGCAAAGCTGAAGGAATAGTAATAGCTGGTCCTCCAGGCTCAGGAAAAAGCACACTTGCAAGTAGCGTGGCTCAATTTTATGCTAAAAGAGGCAAGATAGTCAAGACCTTTGAGTCCCCCCGCGACTTACAGGTGCCTGATGAAGTGACACAATACGGCCCACTTGAGGGTAGCTTCGAAAAAGCAGTAGACATTTTGCTCCTAGTAAGGCCAGACTATACAATTTTTGATGAAGTGAGAAGAGCACAGGATTTTGAAGTATTTGCGGATATGAGACTTGCTGGAGTAGGTATGGTAGGTGTGGTGCATGCGAGCAGTCCTCTTGACGCAATTCAGCGGTTCATGGGCCGCGTTGAGCTTGGTATGGTCCCTCACATCTTGGACACGATAATCTTTGTACGGGATGGCAGTATAAAGAAGGTCTATGAATTAACCTTGACTGTCAAGGTGCCAAGTGGCATGACTGAAGAAGATCTTGCAAGGCCTTTGGTTGAAGTACGCGACTTTGAGTCAGGCGCAATAGAATATGAGATCTATACATTTGGAGATGAAAACGTAGTAGTGCCGGTCTCAAAGCTGGCTAAAAGCAGTCAGGCAGAAAGTGGAGTTCGCAGGCTGGCCCAATCCAAAATAATGGAGCTTGTGAGAAGGTTCGATCCAAGTGCTGAAGTCAATGTTATTTCAGATAATAAGGTGCAGGTAAGAGTTAGCAAAGAAGCTGCACCTAGAGTAATTGGTAAGGGTGGCTCCACTGTCACAGAATTGGAAGAAATGCTGGGTGTAAAAATAGACGTTGAAGCCAAAATCCCTACTCTGGGCAAAGAGATCGAATTTGATATAAGTGAAACTGGCTCCTCGATCACTATTCTAGTGGACGACGAGGTTATTGGTCATACAGTCGATGTCTATATCGAAGACGAATACATTATGAGCAGTCAAGTGGGGAAGAAGGCAAGAGTGAAGATAGATAAGCGTAGCGAATCCGGAAGGAAGATTCTAAATGCAATAATTGCAGGACAAGAAGAGGTGAAGGTGTTCCTTAGCAGACATCATTAGTCAATACCCTTGATGCCCTGATCCTTGACAAGCCTGATAAACTCCTCCAGTTTTTTGAGAGTCTCTGGATGTAGATGGTGCTCGATACCTTCAGCGTCTCGGTTTGCGGTGTCTTCGTCCACTCCTATCATCTTTAGAAAGTCGGCCAAGATGCCATGTCTGTCATGCATGTTCTTTGCAATGGCAATCCCAGATTCTGTTAGGCTTATACCGCGGTACCTTTCGTAGTTCAAATGGCCGCTTTCGTTGAGCCTTTGAAGCATTTTGGTCACGCTGGGCGAGCTGACGTTGAGGTAATCAGAGATATCAATTGTAGTGGCATAGCCCTTAAGAGTTATCAACTCATAAATAACTTCGAGGTAGTCCTCCATGCGAGTCGTCCTGTCAATCTTTTGAGCGTTGTGGGCATCACGGAGGAACTCAAGGCGATTCCCACCATCTGTGATATTATCTACGTTGTCCTTCAATTTTCTTGTCAATAGCATTACTCTACCTCCGTGCCTTTTATAATAATAAATATTATAATACTGTTAAAAAGTCTTGCACTATATTGAGCTTCCTTATATCAACTTCGCAGCTGTATTCTATGATTCAGGACAGAAACCTTCTGATAATAGATACCCGACCCTTCTCAAGCTATGCTGAATCCCACATACCAGGTGCGGTCAACATTGACCTTATGCAATTTCATTGGATCGATACATCAAAGGCTGGCCTTTTACAATTCAACAGGCAAAGCAGACTTTTACTCTCAAACATTGGAGTTTCAAAAGACAAGTTTGTTGTCTTTTATGATGACATATCTGGCATGTCTGCACCAAGAGGTGTCTGGCTCTTGCTGTATTTTTCCCATAAAAGAGTGGCGATGCTAGACGGCGGAATCAGGAAATGGAAGGAAGAAGGCTACAGAGTTGAGACTAAAACCACCAACGCATTTAGGCATTCAAATTTTAAGGGGCAGCCAAACCGTAAGGTTCTTGCGGATTTTGCCTACATAAATTCAGTTATAAGGCACAAAAAAAAGTCAATAATCATAATTGATACTCGCTCAAAAGAGGAATATGCAGGTTCAGCGATCAGAGCATCTCGTCCAGGTCATATTCCCAATGCAATTAACATTGACTGGAATGAGAACCTTGAGCGTGGTAGTAGTAGTAGTAGTGGCATTAGTGCTTTCAAGAGTCCTGAAAAGCTCCAGCAGATGTACAATAACATTCCAAAGGATGCCGAGGTGATAACTTATTGTCAAGGGGGCTACCGCGCCGCAAACACTTTCGTCGCGCTCAGAACGCTTGGCTATGAAAATGTGAGAATGTACCTTGGTTCTTGGGGTGAATGGGGAAACAGACCGGATCTCCCGGTGGAAAAAGATGCTTAGTGATAGTGGTGGTAGTAGTAGTCGTATTACTAGTAATAGATGAAATCGGAGCTCAGTCCCAATAGTTTCTTATTCTGTAGAAAATGGCACGAGGTCAGGCCGTATTTTTGTGCAAGTTTGAGTACAAATAGCTGTACGAAAAAGGTGGCCTGCAGCAGCAATTCAATGCCCGTGTTTTTGAATCCAACATGCAGCGAGGAGAATCCTTCATTATTCAATCTTTGACTTAATTCGCCGCCTTGGCCATCTCCTAACACTATTACCTGATCGTTCTCTTTTATGCTAAATAAAGGAGAATGGCAAAACTCTTCTACAGGATAGGCCAAGGCCCTGACACCGAAAACTTCATTAAACTTCAGTGTGCCATATTTGGCAATTGCATAGAGTTCACTGTTGCCCAGTAAAAAATAGCTCCCGCTATTGCTACTACTATCGCCAGTACTACCACTACTATTACCACTTCCAGTAGCGCTACTCTTATCATTGATCATGCTGATTGCCTTCTCAGCCTGCTTTTCAGCTCGGCTGTATATTTTTCCAAGATCAGACGGCAAATGTAGCGGCATAGTAAGAGAGATGCATTTTATCATGCTGACTGTAAAACTAATAGTTCCAGCAGTAATGGTTGCTGCATTTCTATACTTGAGCTCAATTATTTGATCGCAGGATTTAGCCAATCTGCTCGAAGCTTTTGCGGTAATTGCAATAACTGCATTGGCTCCATATTTCTTGGCAATTTTGGCTGCACCAATATTAGCCTGGGTATTGCCAGAAATAGAAATCACAAACAAATTGGCCCCTTTTATCAATAACGGGTTTTGGATTATGTCAACGGGGTAGCAGCACATAATCAAGGGGTTACAAGAAAAATACTGTGCTGAAAGGCCAGCAACGTAAGAGTCGCCTGAGCCAACAAATACGCTGTTTTTGGCAGGAGAAGAAGAAGCACAGGATAATATATTATCAAGTTCGTAAAGATCCTGAACTTGGTATTCTATCTCTGCTTGCATAGCCTCAATTGGGTTCATGTATTGAAAAATTCTCAAGCGGTCGTCTTTAAAAGCTTAAAGTGAGCCGCCTTTTTTTTCTTCCTCTTCCTCACTCAGTCTTATCAATGTTTTATGCTACTGTGTATATTCTTATTCTTCTTTGATTATTTATTTTCCTTGACCCTCAATCATAATCATAGTCAAGGTAGAACGTACTTTGTCTATTCTTCTAACATGCCAAGTTATTGTTTCTCTTAGCTTATCCATAGAATCTGAGCTTATTCTAGCAATAATATCATAAACACCATATACACCTGATACTTCGACGGCTTCTGGTAATTTTCTTATCTCTCGAATTATCTCTTCTTCAGAACCCAAGTCGCAATTGATAAGGACATATGCTGTTGGCATAGATGTACAGGTTATAGCGTGCAGTAAGTAATTAAGGGATTCGTATCTTACGTCGAATTTGTGCCTCTTGCTACAAAAATAATAATGACGTCCCGGTCTCAAAGAATGATATGCGAGTAATCGACCTTACCATGACGATAACTTCTTCAATCCCAGTCTTTCCAGGGTCACCTCAGCCATGTTTTGTTCCTTGGTCCAGATTTGATCAGCAAGGTTATGACTCTGAGGCAATGTTTATGAGCACTCACACTGGAACGCATGTTGACGCTCCCTCTCATTTCAAACCAGGCCTTGCAAGTATTGACGTGGTCTGTGCTAATAGGCTAGTGTCTAACGCAGTTTTGATTAAGGTGAGAAAAAAGGCCAATCAGCTAATAGAACAACAAGACCTTGGTTCTTCTCAAATAAGAGATGGTGATGCTGTGGTTATTGCTACTGGCTGGGAGAAGCACTCAGGCAGCAGAAACTACATGGCTGAGAATCCCGGCCTATCAGAACAAGCAGCAAAGTACCTTGCAAGGAAAAAGGTAAATGCTGTTGCAATTGACTCCCCTAGCATAGACGCTGGAGCCGATACCAAATTCAGTGCGCACAACATATTGCTCGAGTCTGACATAATAGTTGTTGAAAACCTTTGCAATTTAGATAGAATAACAAGAAACAATGGTAAAAGCATAGCCATGAAAAGCACAAGGACAACAACAACAACTACTACTAGCAGCTCGACTGCCACATTCACGCTCATTATTAGCCCACTCAAACTAGAAGGGGCAACTGGCTCACCAGCCCGGGTACTTGCCCTCTTATAGAGTAGACGCTGATGATGATGGCGATGGTGCTGTTGTACTATACATTTCTATAGAGCGAACTTTCAGAACACCATAGCAACATGCTTTTTAGAGCTAACATTAAACCGAAGGCATGGAGTTACCACGTCCAAGAAAAATGGAGCTATTACACACACCCAAGTTGGACCTTCTCAGAATGATGAGGGAGAACTCGTTCACAGTTGAAGATGTGATCTTTCTCTTTGTATCAAACAAGTTGGTTCCAGCTGATATTAGGATGAATTCTCCGTCCATTTGCGATAAACTGCTAACTATGTTTTTGCGTCAAATGACTACTGACAGGCAAGCAACAACCATCTCACCTATGGCTGCATAGTGAACCTCTTCTCGAAGCTCTTTTAGAGATAAAAATCTGACTAAGTAAGGTGATTTTGGAGCTGAGTTCTTAGGAAGTATGGTACTTATTATATACCAGTTTGAGCTGAGAAATAATCTTTTACTAATAACTCGGTTAGCAAAGAGGATACAACATCTATTATCGGCGCCAGTATTGTCATGAAGCATTGACATAGCATTAAATTATGCTATGTGTAGCAACGTAATTTACTGCAGGGCCCGTAGCTCAGCCAGGTAGAGTACCGGACTTTTAACTGTCATAGAAAGAAATCCGGCTGTCTCGGGTTCGAATCCCGACGGGCCCGCATGAATTTTCATTTCAATCCCGCAATGCTTATAGCTATCAATGCCATATCCATAACAGGCTTAAGAAGAGAGGAATGGCTACAAAAACAGCTGATAGAAATTTTCTTCAAGGACAAAGCGTCTTTCAATCTTCAGCTATTATTTGTGGTTCATGCTTCAAAGAAAGCTCAGCTATAAATTCTAACACTGGTTCCATCATCCTACATTTTTCAGTAACGTAATATTCGGTCTGTATTGGTCTATCCGAAATCACTACTCTGTCAATCAGACCTTCTTTTTCCATCTCCTTCAACCGAATAGAAAGTGTCTTTGTATTGATTTCTTCAATAGAGTCTAGAAATTCAGCGAAGCGCTTCTGTTTTAGCACTATCATATTACGAAGTATATGTAAAGTAAATTTTCTTCCAAGTATCATTATACTACTGTCTATAGGGCAAGTTTTCATTCCGTATTTTTTTAGATGCGCCTCTAACGACACCAACTATAGAAAGCGCCGCCCTTTAGATGTTCCATACCTTACAAAGGACTAGATCTCTCTAATAGGACAGTCGGAAGAAAAAAAATCTCCTGACTTCCGAATCGGAAATAAGTAGGGAAGCGTTACATATCTTCCTCTCTTATCAAGTAAGATTTTCATAAAAAAGTTAGCGAGATGAGATCTAGTTATTCATATATTCTTAATATATTTTTAACAAAATCCTCTATTGGTAATAATGATTATAATCTGGGAAATACAAATTTACAGTTGTCTTTAGCCATTAACCGCCGCTCATCGGAATACCCTGCGTCCATATTGCTTCTTTGCCATTGTTTACTATCTCCTGTTTCCAGATTGGAACCTCATTGATTTGATCGATAGCATACCTTGCTGCTTCAGATGCTTCCGCTCTATGCTCAGAATATATGGCTTCAGCAACACTGACTTCTCCTATCTTTAGATTGCCAATTCTATGCGCGGCGCCAAACTTTTTAGATTTCATTGTTTGATATCTTCTGCTTCGATTTAGACATTGCGTATTCTGCCGTTCTGATATATGCTTCTTAATAAATTGCAGATACAGTATAGTCTTCATTATTGTTTCAAACTGTACTCAAGAAGAAACCGGTTGCACCGGCAGAGTCATCTTTGACATTGCCAGCAACCTCACAGCGTCTATTGGGTTCTCAGATATAGAAAAGATAACTGACTAACCCCATTGACAGGGCGGTAAGAGGAGGTCTAATTCGTCAAAATCGTTCAGAACTGATTTGTCATTTGCCACCTTGGCGTTAACAGAAACAGCGATTACGATTTTTCGTGCAGAAATAGAAGGATACTGTTCATAAACTCTTCTCCTCAAATCACAATAGTAGCGATTGTTGTTTTAAGCTGGACTAAAAAAATCGATATGATCAAAGAGAGGACTGCGGCCTTCTACTGAAATGACAATGAAGACAAAAAGAGATCGGAATGTGATAGGTCAGTACGGACTGCACTCCGCAACAAGCGGAAGCAAGCTAACAAGCTCTATTGCTACGAGCATTCTAACTACATAGATTTTCGATTTAGTTATTCTAAGTGACGTACAATATGCACTCGTCATGTCGCTTATTATTAAAATTGGTAGTTACTAACTAGTAACAATATGTCACCCGGAAGTAACTTCCAAAGTTATATAATTCCACTAACAGATCTTGGAATAATGAAAAATACTACGATAAAATTGAGTGTTTGGAGAAATAAAGGCTTTTCTCCCTTAGGTAATGGGAATGCAAAGAATATGTTTGTTAAAGCTGACAAACGGAAAATAGAGTATAGTAGTTCGCTGGGTAAAGTGATGCCTATACTTAAGAAAGATAGGTTTTTAGTATTGATGGGTCTGGGCATCATGCTTGCTGCAAGTTCTGGCCTACCTCCATCTCCTTCGGCCTTCGCTACCACCCAGAATAACATTACAGAGCCTCCGCAAACACAAAGCATGTCAACAACATCAACAACCAACTCCACCACTACCCCCAATATCGTTTTAGTACATGGTTTATGGGCTGATGGATCTTCATGGAGCAAAGTAATTCCTATTCTACAGAATGCAGGATACAGGGTTACTGCAGTTCAACTTGCTGAGCACTCTCTTGCAGAGGATGTAGATACCGTCAAGCGCGCAATTGATCTAGTAGGCGGACCAACAATACTTGTAGCACACTCATTTGGCGGATTCGTTATCACCCAGGCCGCTTATAATAATTCAAACGTAACAGGGCTTGTCTACGTTTCAGCTTTTGCTCCTGATGAGGGTGAATCCGCAGTGAATTTCGTCCCTGTTGAATCACTACCTCCAGGATTATTGGTTTTCGATAGCGGAGGATTTGCGTACCTCAACCCAGAGATGTTTCCCCAAGCATTTGCTCAAGATGTAAATGCGACTGAAGCTAAAACCATGGCCGCTGTGCAAAAGCCAGCTCATCAATCACTTTTTACTGAAAAATCTGGCCCTCCAGCTTGGAAGCAACATCCCACATGGTTTGAGGTGTCTGAGGGCGACCACATCATACCTCCTGATGCACAACGTATGTTCGCACAGCGGATGAATGCTACCACAATCTCACTTAACTCTAGTCATGCGTCACTTGTGTCCCACCCAGATGAGATTGCCCAACTAATACTAGATGCAGCAAGAGGAAGCACGGGATGATAAGACAATCAATTATACACCCATTGGGCAAAGGACTAATGGAGATGAAATACAATGATGGATAAAAATGAAAATGCAGATGTCATTGTAATAGGCGGAGGGCTTGCAGGTCTAACAACAACAACCTTCCTCGCTCGGGCTGGGAAATCTGTAACTTTGTTTGAACTATCCTCAAACGAAATAGGAGGCCGCGCAAGAACATCAGTCTTTGATGGATTTCATTTTAATCAGGGACCGCACGCATTATACCTGGCAGCTGAAGGAGCAGACGTCTTAAAAGAGTTAGGGATCACTTATACTGGTGGAATTCCTCAGCTGACAGGCCTTAGGATAAGACAGGAAGAGAAATACCGGTTGCTCGCCAATGGCAGCTCGGCATCTGCACCTCCAGAAAGTCAATCCATCTCGGAAGAGTCATTTAACCAATTCTTTGATTTGGTCAAAAAGGCGGATTTCACAGAATTGGAGAATGTCAGTGTGCAGGAATGGATTGATAGGAATATTCATGATGCAGATGGAATCGCGATGATGAAGGCCATTATCAGGCTGACCACGTACGCAAATGATCCTGACATTCAGAGCGTCGGTTCCGCATTGCGCCAGATCCATTTATACACATTAGGAGGGGTCATGTATTTGGATGGAGGCTGGCAGACTATAGTAGATGGACTTGTCAAAACTGCTACAAATGCGAAAGCAAAAATCGTCAGGGGAAAGAAGGCGACCAACGTACAAAGAGGGAGTGATTCGGGATGGCAAGTAACCTTATCTGACCACACTCAAGTATCTGCAAAGATTGTTATAATAGCAGCAGGCCCTAGAGATGCCTACGCCCTTTTTCATGATGGCGAGAGGCCTGAAGTATTGTCAAAGACAGTCAAAGAGGTCAAGCCTGTGCACTTGGCATGTTTGGACGTTGCTCTTAGTAGCCTCCCACAAAAAGATGTGCTGTTTGCTCTTGGAATTGATTCTCCTCTTTATTATTCAGTCCATTCCGCGGCTGCAAAGCTTGCTCCTGACAACGGAGCGATGGTTCATGTAGCAAAATACTTGGGCGCATCAATCCAACCAAACCCAAGAGAAGATGAAAAGGAACTAGAGGAGCTGCTTGATCTGCTTCAACCGGGATGGAGGAATGTAGTTGTAAAGAAAAGACCCTTGCCAAACATGGTGCTTACCAATGCTCTAGTTACTGCCGCAAATGGTGGATTATCCGGTCGTCCCGACCCCGAAATCGAAGATAGCCTATACATAGTAGGAGACTGGGTCGGATCAGAGGGATTGTTATCCAGTACATCTTTTGCAAGCGCAAAACAAGTTGCTCAATTAATCCACAATGAAGTTGCCGGTGATTCTAAAACTTCTGGGAAGGAGGTTAATTAAGTAATGGCAAATGGCACTACTCCAAATAGTTATTCCGACGTGGAACAAAAGACTAGGGCCTTCTTGGAGAATCTCAAAGAGCAAGGTGGTCATCCAATCTATACACTATCGCCACAGGAAGCTCGCGCCGTATTATCTAACCTCCAGGCTGCAGGCTCCGTTGCAATGCTTCCTGCAGACATAGAAAACCGCACCATTCCCGGAGGTCCAAATGGCCAAATATCTATCCAAGTCATACGACCTCCAAGCAGCAATAATGAAAAAACTCTGCCTGTTGTAGTATACACTCATGGGGGCGGGTGGGTACTTGGAGGTTTTGATACTCATGAGAGACTGGTAAGAGAGCTTGCCAATAAAGCGAATGTGGTCATAGTCTTCGTCAACTATACACCTGCTCCTGATGCTCAGTATCCTATCCAAATAGAAGAAGCCTATGCCGCCTTAAAGTGGGTTGCAGAAAATGGTAAATCGATTAAGGTTGATGCATCGCGCCTAGCCATCGTTGGCGACAGTGTTGGTGGCAATATGGCAGCTGCAGTTACGTTACTGGCCAAGGAGCGCGGTGGACCCAGGATCACATTTCAAGCGCTCTTCTATCCAGTCACCGACGCAAATTTTGACACCCAGTCATACAATACATTGCAAGAAGGCTACTGGCTCACTCGCGAGGGTATGAAATGGTTCTGGAATAATTATGCACCCAACAACGCGACTCGGAAAGAACCAATTGCCTCGCCATTGCAGGCTTCAATCGACCAACTCAGGGGATTGCCCCCAGCCCTCTTGATTACAGAAGAATTTGATGTACTGCGCGATGAAGGTGAAGCATACGCTCACAAGCTCATGCAGGCAGGAGTTCCAGTCACTGCAACCAGATATCTTGGAACTATACACGACTTTATGATGCTGAATGCGATCTCTGATACTCCAGCCGTACGCGGTGCTATAAATCAAGCCTCTGAAATGCTAAAAAAAGTGCTGTACGCTCAATAATAAATTCGCTGTTGTAGCTAGCAGCAAGATTCAGCAGGCGAAATTGATCATACCGAAAAATAGCCAATTCAGGTCATCATCCTGGGTACTTATCAGTTCAGTACCATGATGAACAACCTAAGAGAAGAACGAAATATAGTTTAGGATATGTCACAAGTAGCGGAAATGTCCAGGTCCTGTCATAAATGACCATTGATATCTACAATCCACCTAAACAAGCGCTTGAGAAGCAAATTGAGACATGTAATTGTTTCATAGAGATTTTCCATCGCAGATAGGGATATGTCACAAGTAGAGGTAATCCTGAAAAATCATCAATTACTGACATGGAATATTGGAAGCCTGGAGGACATGGATTACCACATCTTATTTTTATTTCATCTGCAGAGAAAGAGCCGGAACTTCAAAATTTTGGATAGTTTTTGCTAGATTTGACCCCGGTGAATAGAGCTCAACTCCGAAGCCCTTCTATCA
>JBJMEA010000079.1:0-9255 GCA_045809625.1 Nitrososphaera sp.
GTGTACAAAAGATGTTTCTTTTTGTTATTGCACTTGTATGATATGGATATGCATATGCATAATAGGCTTGCATAGAACTCTTGTGTAGAGCTTCGCTTGCAAAAGCTGCAGTATAATCTAATC
Source organism: Nitrososphaera sp. (assembly GCA_045809625.1). Lineage (GTDB taxonomy): Archaea > Thermoproteota > Nitrososphaeria > Nitrososphaerales > Nitrososphaeraceae > Nitrososphaera. The sequence continues at coordinate 124 of JBJMEA010000079.1, forward strand.
ATTAAAAATATGGCTAAAAACTGCAAAAGATAATATATTATAGCATGGCAGATATGATATTCGAATATGCTCATTCTGCTTGAAAGGACCAGATTATTGCGGGTCTGAAAACAAGCATGAATGCTGCAAAAGCTTGGTAAACTCTGTTGCATTCTGAATTTTCGTTCACAATAGCTTGCTGCTGCTGCTGACGCAATACAGATGCTTCTCACTAATGAACATTAAGTCCATTTTTTGAACGTTTTTTATTTTAGGCGGGCCCATTTAGTCTTGGTGCAAGCATTTGGACTCAAAATCTAGAGAAAGCAGAGAATTTTCATCAATAGTCCAAGCGAAATGGTACGGTAAATAATCTCGTGACATCTGACCCTCGTGTTCCATTTGGCGGCATAAAAAATAGTGGATTTGCCAAAGAACTATCAAGATACGGTATGCTTGAATTTGTGAATATCAAATCGGTCAGATTCTATGATCTATTGGTTCACGCTCAATATGTGGAGTAAGCAAAAGTTTCGTCTTTAGTTTGGTTAAACTACACAAATGTAAAATAGTCATAACGATGACCTCTAGAAAATTCGAACGTCATGTTATTATTATCTATGGTTGCCGTTGAAGTTCCGCTCTGGCAAATATGAGGGGAACTGTCTATCTGATGGCGATCTCATTTTGAATATAAGAAGTAGATTAGAAGCGAGCCACCATATCGTGTTACTTTGATTTAAGAGAAGCCATGTCGATGGAAAAGCGATACTTCACATCTGACCTTAACATTCTCTCATAAGCTTCGTTCACCTTCTGAATAGGAATGACTTCAACATCTGCAGTGATGTTATGCTTCCCACAAAAGTCGAGCATTTCCTGAGTCTCTGCGATGCCCCCGATTGGAGAGCCAGAGAGACTGCGACGCCCATATATAAGACCAAAGGCAGAGACCGCAAGAGGTTTGGGGGGTGCGCCGACAAGCGTGATGTTGCCGTCGCGGCGGAGGAGCTGGATGTATGCGTTGAGGTCATGCTCAGCAGACACGGCATCCAAGATGAAGTCAAAGCTGCCAGCGTGCTTTTTCATCTCCTCGACATTACGGGAAACGACGACCTCGTCCGACCCTAGGCGAAGTGCATCTTCCTTCTTGTTAGGCGAAGTGGTAAACACCACGACGTGCGCTCCAAGCGCATGAGCAAACTTGACTGCCATATGGCCCAGCCCGCCGAGACCGACTACGCCAACCTTCTTGCCCTTGGTGACTCCCCAGTGCCGTAGCGGAGACTATGTTGTAATTCCAGCGCATAAGAGAGGCGCAGCTCCGGCTGGATTGAGTTTGGAGGGAACTTGGAGGACAAAGCCTTCTTTGACGACAATGCTGTCAGAGTATCCACCATAGGTGACGCCTCCAAGATGCTTGTCAGGGGAATTGTAAGTATAGATCACATTCGGGCAGAATTGCTCAAGACCGGCTTGACAATCGTCGCAATTTCTGTCAGAGTCAACAATGCAGCCTACTGCAGCAAGATCGCCGGGCTTGAACTTGGTGACTGCTGAGCCTACTTTCGTGACGCGCCCAACGATCTCATGTCCTGGGACGCAGGGGTAAACAGTGCCACCCCACTCGCTTCGGACTGTATGGAGGTCAGAGTGGCAGATACCGCAAAAGAGGATCTCGATCTGAACGTCGTCGTCGTTTGGCTCTCGCCGCGGAATCATGGCTGGAGCAAGCGGAGAAGTAGAGCCGCCAGAGGAATAAGCCTTCGTTTTATACTGCCCACGAGATTTCGCACTAAGTTGTGTCGTTGACATAGCAGCCCTTGGGCGATTATTGTATAAAGGCATTTAGAGAAAGGAGCTTACCACATTTCAATTGAGCTTTTCAGGTCAACATAAGCGCATTATAGTCTGCGTTAAGGATATTATTATTATCTCTGATGAATTGATAATCTCGATTAATACTGCTTTTGTCCACTTGCAGCATCTCTGCCAATTCTTTAAGTTTTGCCTCTGGACTAACTGAATGACTTATGATTGACGGCAGTCCGTTAAGACGCACTTTGCTTTCAGCGTTTTAATTTTTTGTGAACTACTCCTTGTCAAATGTGCGTCAATCCTCGCTCGATCTGATGTTGAATTGCATGAACAAAGGATTAAAGAAATCTCTTATTTCAAATAGGCTTGCTGTTAACGATTATTTATTAGATTGAGAGTATTTGAACTGCGTTGTCTATCGACTTTATTCGATTATTACAATGCTCAATAGTGTTATTAGACCATATTATAAGCAATACACGCAAATGCTGTTCGGTGGAATTCTAACAGATTTTACTCGATAATTCCAGCCAACAATTAGACAATATCTAGTGACCGGTTTGGTGTGGGTTCGCCCCTTATGCAACCGTTATAATAGGACGATCCGCACACTACGCTAGATATTTTTAACTAAGAATATAATTCATTTTGATTTTACGAGTAGAGTATACTGGGAGCGAAGGAGTTCAATTAGCTTTAACAACTTTGGCATTTTCAATCTCATGACTAATTTAGCCAGATTTACTATTAATTTGATGTGGAGATATACATCCGTCTGTGATAGGTTTTTGCTGACTTTTACAGGAATTGGAGATCCGCTATCGAATCGTCACGTAAATGACCCAAGTCGATACCCTCCATTTAAAATATTATGATTACAGAATTATGTTCATGGGTTGTAACCCCTCCCAAAGTTAGTAGTTCTTGTTTTATTGCCTCGCTTGCTGATGCGTTCAATCGTTGACGGTTCTCTTCCCTCCTACTATGGTCCTATGTATTGGAACGCGGTATTGGAATACTAGTTACAAATGATGGTCTAATCGCAACTTGCTATGGCGTAGTAGAGAGCAATATTCGATCCCCAACCTTTTAGTCTCATCTAGCAAAAAGTATGTAACTGTTTCTTTCGCTGATGCGGCTATAAGATTATAGCCAGAGATGCTAGAGCAACATTGTAGAGAACGTCTCGATGAAGCCACTTCAAGTATAGAATTGGCTAGGGTTCAAATAGTCTCGTCATTAGCAGTTCTATTTCAAAAATAGGGATAAGGGCTTAACCCTTGCTTGATTACCTAGCCTCTGCTACCAGATGGATCCCATATTGCTACATCAAATACTAGTTCAAGCTGTGAATTGCTCTCTGTTAGAAAAGGATTGTCACAGTAAGAACAGTAACACCTCTCATCAAATTTTCTTTGTTCATGAGACTCATTGAGAAGAATCAGAGTATATATGTAAGCAATCAATTTCTAAGCTTATTTGTGAATTGTTATTAATTCAAAATTTAGAGTCCACAGAGTCGCGTTTATGAACATTCAAAATTTGGACTCGATGTACCACCTGCGCAGAATGAAAATTGTGGATGGGTTTTTTATATAGGTTTAGTTACAGATTATCGTGCTTGGCAAATGGTGAAAATTTCTCCCATGGCATTGACAATAAGCCCATAGATCTCAGGAATTATTAAATGAAGCAGCCATCTCAGGAGAAACAAATGAATAATAATAATAATTATTCATGGGATGCCCGGACTTATGACAAGGTTTCAAATAATGTGCAGCTAGATTGGGGCAGCAAGCTGCTTGATAAAAGAAGGTGGATTGGAAACGAAATAGTTATGGATGCCGGTGCGGGGTCCGGTAACCTGACCAAGATTCTAGCTGACAAAGTGCCAAGGGGGCATGTTTACGCGGTTGATTCTGACTCCAATATGGTTCAACAGACAAAGTCAAATTTGTCTAGTTGTAGAAATGTAGAGGTCATTTACTCAAGCATGGACAAAGTGAGTCTTGCAACAGAAGTCGATGTGATTTTTTCTAATTCAGCTCTGCATTGGATTCTTAATCAAGAAGGCGTTTTTTTGCACTTCTGGCAGCTGCTGAAACCAAACGGTGAACTTTTGATACAGTATGGAGGTCATGGTAGTCTAGAGAGACCGTTATCAGTTATTTTCAAAATAATGCAGTCAGAGCAATTCAAGGAGCGCTTTGCTAATTGGAAACAATCATGGTACTTTCCAAAGCTGGATGAGACAGAGAGGTTACTACAGAAAGTAGGATTCAAAGAGATCCAAGTTAATTTGTCAAGCCGGATCGCCTCCTTTCCTGATCGTCAGAGCTTCGCTACTTTTGTAATAACAGTAATAATGCAGCCTTTCCTGGGTTATCTTCCTGATGCAAACAGGAAAGAATACTTTATCGGTGAATTCTTAAACGAGTTTGAGGGCCAAGGCTGGCCATGGTCGCTGGAATTTATGCGGCTGACCGTTTCCGCTAGAAAAATTTTAACCTGATTTGCCACATTCCAATAACCTATTCGAACAGAAATACTTTCAATTTAGGTGAGAGCTGATCCTCTTGAGTACCTTCTGTCATTTAGCGCCATCATTTTCAGTGAAGCAACGTGACTATTAGATAGATCATTTTGGTAATATCACTGAGTCATTTTTTTAACGTTTTTTTATTTTAGGCGGGCCCAGAGGGACTCTGCAGAAAAAACTTCAAAGTGGAGACCCAGTGCAACTAGATTAGAATTACGCAACATTCGTTATAGTGTGTTAGACAGCACAAAAAGGTGATGCTGGTTCAAATAGCCCACCCAAGAAAATGAAACATGAGGTTTTTAAGCTACAGCATCTATTCATATGTAGAGTAAGTAGGAGCACTAGAGCAGGGAGTTAGCACAATATATTGAACAGAAGACTGCAATTATGTAAAGGTCGCAAATGTTGTACTACCGAGACGGGTCTAGTTGTCATTGCTCTCCTGATGTTCATAATAACAACTCCCACAATTCTGCAACCTACGTTAGCTATTACAGCTACCAATTTATCAGCCAACACAACAACAGCAACTACTACGCATACCAAAAACCATACTTTCACCCTTATCCCGTCAAATCAGTCAGGTACGTCATTATCAGATAAGACTAATGTTACCCTTAGAGGGCATTTAACTGAACTAGGTGATCCTGGAAGATGGAATAAACTGCTCCAGCCTGCTCTTGATGAGCTCAATAGACGCCATCCAGACATGAACATACAGATAGAATATACTGACTCCCCTTACAATGAAACAAGAGATATAATTTTGGATAGTTTATCAAGTGGCGACTCGTTGGACATTGTATCTGTAGGTGATCTCTGGCTTGGTCAATTTGCAGAGCTAGGTTTACTAAGTAATCTAACTGCGGAAGCTGAGCAGTGGGGTAAATTGTCTGATCTGTACGAAGCAAATCTTGATGGCACTGTCTATAATAATACCATTTATGGTCTGTGGCTATGGACTGACATTAGGGGTATATGGTATTGGAAAGACATGCTGCAAGAAGCGGGAGTTGATCCTGAATCATTGGAAACTTGGGACGGATACATTTCCGCAGCAGTAAAATTAAAAGATCACTTTGGAGATAGAGTAATTCAAGGAGTGCACCTTTCAGGTGCTTCAGGATTTGATGTGGATATGTGGTATCCGTACCTTTGGATGCTTGGAGGAGATATACTTGAGCTACGTCAAGGTCATCCTACAAAAGGTGTTTACTGGTTTCCATCATACAATAGCTCTGCAGGAGTGACAGCGCTCAAGTTCTTAAAGCAGCAGGTAGATGCAGGCATTCAACCGCAAGACAGCCCGTTAGAAAAACCATTTATCAATAGGAATTTTTCAGTAATGCTAGCAGGTTCTTGGATGCCTGGAGAATTTCCAAAAGAATCTTGGCCAACATTGGAACAGCAAATTGGGTTTATTCCTATGTTTCCAGTACCAAACCAGACAATTTCGACCTCAACTATGATGGGAGGATATGAGTTATCTATACCGAGTAAATCGCAGCATAGCGACTTGGCATGGGAGTTAATAACAATAGTAGCTCAGCCTGAAATACTTGGACCATTTCTACAAGAATATGGATATTTGCCGACACAGAAGGTGTTAGGAGAGGGTCCATCCTCCCAACCGCTAAAGGAATCAATTCCATACTTTGAAGAAATGGTTTCAATGATTCCATCTGGTCGAAGCAGGCCAAGTTTACCGGAATATGCAGAGATAGCAGAACATATACACCAAGCTATACAGCAAGTTTACAATGGGTCTGCATCACCAGAAGCTGCACTTGATATGGCAGCATCGAGGTCTGCAGATTCCTTGGGTTGGTAGTATTTATCTTCTAAGTTGTAATTATTTGAGGGCTTATCTCAGTGTGATTTCAAATATGGCAAAATGGATCCTTAGTGTTCATATTATTCTCAGCAAAGATGCTTCTTCCTCGCTCCAAGCAACACATCCATCTTCTCATTTGAATTGTTCTGCATTGAGTCCATTTTTTTAACGTTTTTTTATTTTAGGCGGGCCCAGACGGACGGCAGAAAAAACTTTAAGATTTGTACCCAATATGAATAAAGGAACAGAGTGAAAAGGATCAGTCATTTTATGGTTGTCCACAATAGTTATAGTTTGCTATTAATTTGTCTCGGCGAGATATATAGATAGATTGCTCTATGTTACATTCCGTCAGCTATTCATACAGGATAAGATTAGGATTTTCTACCAGTATGGGCGCAAGGGCTGGTGCAGATATCGGTTCTTTGAAAACGTTTCAGAATTAGTAGGAGTCAAGCTAGAAAAAAGTTTTCTGCACCTAAGAGCCTTGCTTAAAAACTTGAGACTATATGGTGCATCTCAGTGCTCTTTCTCTCATCTGGATCTGAAACAGGTGATGACGCGTGTGTCTAAAGTTAGGTGATAATACTTCCTACCACCAGAGAGGTGCAATACAAGAAATCAAACAACGAATGTCATACCTTTAAATTCTTAATAACCCTATGACGTAATAAAGATGATTAAGCCTGAGGCAAGGAGAATTCTCAATATCGTTGCAGACTTGTCGCAAAATGACGTTAAGAAGGATGTCCTTGAGACTGAGATAATTTCACATAGCGAACTTTCAGATGTAGAGACAAGGAATTACCTACATGAATTAGCGTGGCTGAATTTAATTAAAGAAGGACTGCCTAGACCAAGCCGCGCAGAGTTTAGATTATGGAATGTAACAGAGAAGGGATTGCAGGAAAGATCTCGTCAGGACCACATATAGTCGCAATTTATATAGCTAAGAAACTAGGTAGGAGTGGTGGCATGCAAGGTTACAGACAGACCCCACCTAATAGAGATAATCTCGATATCTTATTTTTGTTCAGGTATAGTTAAGTAAATCGAGAGGTAGTGATATTGGCGTATGGATGAAGATCATGCGTTTGACTTAATAGTAATCGGGACAGGTACCGCTGCATCTACTACGGCACATAAGTGCAGTTCTGCAGGGTGGAAAGTAGCGATAATAGATTCACTATCTTTTGGTGGCACTTGTGCATTACGGGGATGTGAGCCAAAAAAAGTTCTTGTTGAGGCAATCAAGGTTGTTGATTCTGCGCAGAGGCATCAAAACAATGGGGTATTGGGCTCCGATAAGGTTCACATTAAATGGTCTGATTTGATCCGTTTCAAGAGAACCTTTACCGAGCCATTTCCAAAACAGAGGGAAGAAGGTTACAAGAACGCTGGAATAGTTCCCTTCCATGGTCATGCACGATTTATAGGGTCAAATGCAGTCAAAGTGGAAGGAGAAGAAGAGAATGACAACAATATCAAGAAGAACACGGTTCTGAAAGGCAAGAAAATCTTAGTAGCTACAGGGTCAAAACCTGTGGAGCTAAATGTCCCCGGTTCAGATAATGTGATCACAAGCGATCGATTCTTGGAATTTGGAGAAGATCATTTGCCTAATAGAATTGTATTTGTTGGAGGTGGCTATATCTCATTTGAATTCGCACATATTGCAGCTCGTGCAGGGGCCGAGGTGACCATTTTGCACCGAGGTAAACAGCCTCTTGAGCACTTTGACCCTGACCTAGTTAATCTGTTAGTACGAAGAAGTAAAGATGTTGGAATTGATATTCATTTACAATCAGCAGTTGAAAAAATTGACAAATCATCTGATGATGGTTCGTATGTAGTACAATATTCTAATAGATCTATTGTGTCCGATAATAATCAAAATCAAAACAACACTAACTCACGAATAGAATGTGATATGGTGGTGCATGGTGCTGGTCGAATTCCAAACGTCGAAGGACTAGATCTTGCAGCAGCTGGCATAGAGCATACTATGCATGGCGTAAAGGTAAATGACTATCTACAAAGCGTTTCAAATCAGTCTATCTATGCAGCAGGAGATGTCGCCGCTAGTGGAGGTCTTCCCCTAACTCCTGTAGCTACTTATGAGGGAAATTTAGTAGCGGCTAATTTGATCAAAGGAAATTTACTCAAGTCCAATTATAATGGCCTGCCCAGTGTTGTATTTACTATTCCTCCGCTTGCATCTGTGGGTATGCAGGAGAAAGAAGCAAAAGATGCTGGTCTTAAGTTCAGAGTCAAACATGAAAATACTGCCAGCTGGGCTTCTTCGAGGAGAGTGGGTGAGAGTTGTTCGGGCTTTAAGGTATTGATTGAAGAGGATAGCAATCGAATCCTAGGTGCACACATAGTAGGACCTCATGCTGAAGAGGTTATCAATATATTCTCAATGGCCATCAGATTAGGCCTTTCTGCAAAGGAACTAGGAGATCCTTTGCTTTACTCGTATCCAACCAGCTCGTCAGATGTTGTATATATGCTATAGGTGATGGTGCTGGTCCAGAAAACATAAGCGTTAAAACAACTTCTTGCCATTTTTAGTCAGGATAAGAATCAAATTGTTCTGTTGCACTTGGCAGGCCCCGAGAAACCCGGCAAAAAAATTCAAAATTCAGACCCAGTTCAATTTGTAAGTGGTTGTGGTTGCGGATAACAAGAAGGAAATAAGGGAATAAAAGAATAAAATAAACAGGCCTAAGTCCTACTATCGTTTTATTTTCATCATGCGAACCTTCTGAAACGAACCGCAAATGGTAGGTATTATTGCCCAATTTTTTCTACCGGCTCTCCAGTGGGTAAGGGAGCATTTCTGTCTACTTTGTATTTGAATATCTCATTGTAATCCATTCCCAAAATGACATTTCTTCCAACGGCAATAATCTTTGACTTTGGCACATCAAAGCGCCAGTTGTAGTGTCCCCATATT
>JBJMEA010000080.1:0-4989 GCA_045809625.1 Nitrososphaera sp.
TATCTCTAGACGGCGTGATGCAAGCTCCAGGGGGTCCAGAAGAAGATCCAACTGGAGGGTTCAAGCACGAAGGTTGGGTTGCTGGATACTCTGATGACTTTCTCGGCAGAGCGATGGAAAAGCAGATTAGTAAACCCTTTGATTTGTTGCTTGGCAGAAAAACATATGAAATATTTGCTGCTCATTGGCCGTACGTGAACAGTAGTAGTAAAGATCCATTTGCGGCCAGATTCAATAACGCGAAGAAATACGTAGCTTCAAAGACACTTACGAAGCTTGATTGGAGCAATTCTGAACTAATCAAGGGTGATGATGTCTTGAAGGAAATTAAAAATATAAAGGAGGAGGACGGCCCAGAAATACAAGTTTATGGCAGCGGTAATCTTATCCAGCCTCTTTTAAAGCACGACTTGGTTGACGAACCCTGGCTAAAGATATTCCCCGTTACTCTCGGTAAAGGCAAGCGATTGTTTGCAGAAGGTACAAATCCAGCTGGATTCAAACTTCTTGAAGGCGAGATTTCACCAAGTGGGGTCATCATCGCCTCATACGAGCGCGCAGGTGAAGTTAAGACAGGGTCGTTTGGGCTTGAGACTTCCAGCGTTGCAGAACTTGCTCGCCGAAAACGTCTTAAGGAAGAGGGATAAAAACTGCTTCCCATGCAGCTTTGATTGATACATAACGTTTAGAGCTCAGCAGTAGAACCCTATTACATGCAGGAATCTAATCCCGACGGGCCCGCTCTCTTATGAGCACTTTTTCTAAGGGTCCTACCTGGCAGGTTAGTTCTTACACTTCCGTAGTTAAATGGAAAAACATACCTTCATACAAACCATTCGTCCTTTGGCATTAGGACGATAGCGGATGATAGTTACCAACTTGAAGTGCTAGTTTGATAGGATGGCCACCGCTTAATGTGCTATATATGCTTCACTGGCTCAATAAGACATGGTTCATTTCTAATAGACTACAATATCTCTCAAACTAATGACCAATCAACACAATTGCCTTTATCTTCTCTTTACTGTCTGTCTTTGGCGGATCTGCAATTGTCCACAGTTTCTTTATCAACTCATCCAACCGCAACATGTTATTTCTTTATACCTCCAATCGGTGCTTATCATAATCTTCCATGCTTTTGCTGATTTCTTTTTGGATACTGCAATCATTTTTCCTTTTTGAGTCATCATATATTTTCGGACTGCGTACTGTAGATCAAGCTGACCTTGCCAGATTTTAACGGTTTAGCCTGAACAAGTTTTAGCGTCTGCCGATCCTTGACATCCTTGAACAATGCCTTACCTCCACCCAAAATAAGGGGATTGACTAATAACTGGATCTCATCGATCAAGCCCAAATTCATCAGGCTGGAAACCAGCATGGCACCGCCGACTGCGTATATGTCCTTGCCCGATTGTTGTTTCAGTCCCCTGATTTCTTCCACATCTCTAACGATCCTCGACGTTTTCCATGATACCTTGTCCAGTGTTTTGGAAAGGACAATATGCGGCGTTCTATCGGCGAAACGTGCATAATCAATTTCATTCTTTGAAGCAGCCCTGCCGCTGAAGGGTAAAACCCCATCGGGATTAGCCAGAACCGCAAGCCAGTACTGTTCGTAGCCAGGATACATCCTCCTGCCCAGGATGAGGGTATCAACGTGAGAGAGCATTTCAAAGATGTTTTTCCAGCTATCTTCATCTTCCGCCATCGCCCAATCCATCTCTCCATTCGGCCCTTCAATGGAACCGTCCACTGATACCTCTAGAGCCGCTATTATCTTTCTACCCTTTTTGTTGTTACTCACATGTGAGCTATGAGTAAGTAATATGAAAAGTATTACTCCCTAAGGGGTGGTTGGTTGGCAACAATCGGAAACTATCACTACCCTAGAATAGTGCAGTAGTGTTCAAATATTCCACCGTATGAGGGGTATATCTCTATGCTGTTATTGTGAAAGCTCCTAGATGTGTATATACCAGAAATCTTTTTAGCTCGCCTTGTTATTCGAATGCTAACAAAGAATCAACTTTTTGGAGCGAGATATCACTTCACGACCCGGCGGGCCCGCTAAAAATCCTCAAAAAAGAAAAACCGGTAAAATTCATTTTTTAAATGGAGAATGACCAGCACACCAGCTGCGAATATCTCCGAGACTCTTAGTCAGAAAGGATTCATGGGCCTTTTTTGGTATACTCGGATCCGTATACTTCCTCAGGCTTTCGTGCTCTACCATCTTTGAAAATATCTTTTGCACAGTACGTCATAGAGAATGCAGACATCTGATCAAGTATTGGCGCAAGCGCATTGCCCTTTTCAGTAATGGTATATTCAATTCTGATGGGTTTGTCAGGATAGATCTTTCTCTCTATCAACCCATCCTCTTCCATTTCCCTCAATCTAGCGGATAGTATTTTCGCGTTTATATCTTCGATTTCCAGAAACTGATTGAACCTCTTGTGACCAAGGTGCATCATGTTTCGTATAATCAGCATTGTGAATTTCTTGCCCACGAGCTTGAAAGTGTGATTGATTGGACACTCCTTCATGTTATGTTCTATCCATTCAATTCTTTCCTGTTTCAGCAAGTAAGCGAAACCTCACCTACTATCAATATCGTTACTTACAATTTATATACTTACCTTTCGTTACTTAGTGATAATTGGTGAGTTAAAACTGGAAGACCAAAACCAAAGAAAAAAGGAAAATAAGAATGAGTTATTGTCGCGCCACAACAATAACAACAAGAACGACAACAAGGAGAGCTTCTTACATCAAGCAAAAGGAAATAATGTGGAAGTTGAAGACCCGATGGCAGCCGCTGCTGTTAGCCGCCAAGCATGGTTAACCTTGGCGATACTTAGCAGCACACTTTTGACAGTATTTTTCTCAGAGACCATGCTCTTACCTGCTCTTCCAGAGATCATACAGGACTTTAACATACCCTATGGAATGGCTGCATGGATATTCAGCGCATACCTAATTGTAGCTGCTGTAATGACTCCTGTCGCAGGTAGGCTGTCTGATCTTTACGGGAAGAAGAAAATACTGCTTATCTTACTTACAATATACATTGGCGGACTCACTGCTGGAGGATTTGCAGATAGCATATCATTTCTGCTCGCAGCCAGGATAATTCAAGGCGTAGGCCTAGCAGCAGTCCCCGCAGCATTCAGTCTCCTTAGAGACACTTTTCCCCCAGCCAAGCTAGCAATAGCAGTAGGAGTGTTTGGATCTGCATATTCCGCTGGTTCGGTAGTCGGCCTCTTGGCAGGAGCTAGCATTATTCAGAACTTTGGATGGCATTCAACTTTCTTGGCTATAGTTCCATTTTCTGCCTTAGTGACGTTTATGATCGCCAAGTTTGTAAAACAAAATAACAGACAGCAGAATCGATCCGTTATCGATAAGGCTCCACAGAGAAGCTTTAACAACAAAAAACGCCTGTCATCAATTTCAATAGACATCAAAGGCGTTATAGCTCTTTCAGCTACTATAACCTCATTTCTGATAGCGCTGACACTTATACAGACAGGAATAAGCTCTGAAAATCTACTGCAGGTCATAGCCGCGTTTGCAGTTTCATCAATTTCATTGTCGGTCTTTGTTTTCCTAGAGAAAAGGATCGAACCGCCATTCTTTGACTTAAGGTTGCTAAGACATAAGATCCTTCTACCATCGTACATCTTGCTGATAGCCACCGGCATTGCAATGTTCATGATATATCCAACCATAGTACAGCTAGTTAGAAGCCCTATACCGCTAGGATTTGGAGGAGATTCAGTAACCGCTGCAAACGTTCAGTTGCCTTTCATGATAATGTTCTTGATATTTTCAGGTATTACCCCATTTATCATAAATAGAATAGGAAGTATAAAACCAACCATTTTCGGTGCAATAATCAGCCTGATTGGTACACTTGGATTGCTGACGTTTCATTCCTCAGAGTTTACAGTATCTGCAAACCTCGCAGTAATTGCCTCAGGTCTATCGCTTACAATTACTTCAACCTGGAACATGGTTGTATCGGGGTCACCAAAAGAGTTCACAGGCATATCAGTAGGGGTTGGCGCTTTGTTGTTGTTTATAGGAATGGCGATAGGACCTGCATTGGCAGGGGTGTATATGGGGAATCACGAGACAGTTGAAGGAGTTGAAGGGTCATACCCATCACCTGGATCATACAATCTAGTATTCCTTACAGCAACACTGTTGTCTGCAGTCTCCCTTGGATTTGCGTTGATGCTAAGAAGAAGAGCAGCAATAGTTACTGATAACTACTCGTCGGCTCCGGTCTAAGTCGTCTCAATATGAGCCGACGATAAGTTAACAGGAGCCTTTTGCACAAGGAATAATTATAGTAACGGAAAGTCACTTCTAAAGCTGATCACTTACTGCAGATATAGAAATACTCCTACACCAATAAGAACAGTATTAAAAAATGCAGACAGATATTATATTGCATCTTCCTAAAGACGATATTATAATTTTAATTTTTAATAACCATGACCCGTTTATTATCACTGTATCTGTGAAATGATGTCAAAAGGAGTATTTTTCTTAGTATTGGCTATCATTTTAGTATCAATCATTATTTGGATTTTTAAGCAACTAATCTTGTTTCATTAGTGTTGTATTTTGTAGTTGGCTTCTAGTGGTTCCTATTGAGCTCCAGCATTGTCCTCTTTTTAATACACTTTAAAGTCTTGCCAAACCACTTTGGGCTAGGGGTTGGTGGTTGGCAAAATGTAAGAAATTCGGGGCAACATTCTATTCGATCTGATATTGTTCTCTAACTATTTAATGCTTGTATAGGAACCTAATTTTAGCATGATAGCTCAAACCCACAAACATTCTCTATAGCCTATAAATCATAAGCTTGATAAAATTCGATTATGTCTGGTGACAATGATAATGATGATGCCATTGAAAATGTGTTGATACTTCAAGGAGGGGGTTCTTTAGGCGCATTTGGGTGTGGAGTCTTCA
>JBJMEA010000081.1:0-5038 GCA_045809625.1 Nitrososphaera sp.
AAATACCAAGATATATCCATTTATCAGTAATGTAGCTGAATTCTTCAGTAATTGTGAAACATTGATGGGTTGACTTTACATACATCTACTAAATTTTAAAGAACTAACTGTTTACAACATCATATAGTTGATAATATGATCACGGAAAAAAGTGGTGACAATATAGCATGGTAGATGACAAAATGAGATATCGCTCAGAAGCTGAAGAATGGTATTTTCGCTTACTAAATGATCCTAATCAATTTGAAAAAAAGCGATACATAGATAGCATTAACGTATACAGCAGTGTAATTGAGGAGCTTAAAAATTATATGAGCAGACACCTGCAGAGAATCGTTCAGCCCTCGCTAGGATTCTCAATGGAATGAAGCAATCAAAAAAAGAGTTGGCAAAGACTCGCTGAATATGAGATATTCAAGAATTTCTGGAGATGCAGAAATCTTGAACGACCATGTTTGGCCTAGTGCTAGGCTGTATGTTCCATCACTATTTGAACCAAGCAATGTATCATCACGATCAAAGAACTGCACATTGACGGTTACAGTCTGCGCCGTATTGATTGTGTCATTGTTTGACACCTTTCCCACGACATCATACGATACGTTTACCGTATTAACCGTCTTGCCAAGTATGCGACTACCGGCTTTAGTTTAGTATTTAATACCAGTATCATACTGCTACGTGAACAGGTTTGTCTTCGCCAGGTCTACAACTTCATCTCCTTTGCCATTCAGTACCGCCTTTATCATATAGAGTGTGAAGCCCTTGATCTGTTCCAGAGTAATCGTTGGCGGCATCGCCAGCTCTTGTCTGTTTACAGTTACATCAACCAAGGCTGGACCTTCGTGCTCTAAAGCCTGACTTAGAAATGTCTTTACCTGCTCCGGTCTTTCAGCTCGTAGCCCCAAGATTCCAACCGCTTCAGCCAGCTTCGAGAAATCGGTTTCTACCAAATCAGTTGCATGGCGGAGGAATCCTGCTGCCTTCATTTCAAGTTCTACAAAACTCAGAGAGCTATTATTAAAGACAACTACTTTGATGGGCATCTTTAATTGCTTTAATGAGATAAAGTCCCCCATGAGCATAGAGAACCCACCGTCTCCAGAGAGGCAAATCACCTGACGATCTGGAAAAGCTTCCTGTGCTCCAATTGCTTGTGGCAGAGCATTTGCCATCGAGCCATGTGAAAAAGATCCTATCAGCCTCCGCTTACCATTCATGCGTAAATAACGCGCAGCCCAGATGGTAGGGGTACCAACATCACAGGTAAATATCGCCTCAGGTGATGCCAGCTCGTCAATTAGCTTTGCCACGTACTGAGGATGTATTGGCTTCTGTCCTGTCTTGCCGATTGCATGCGCGTCCAAGTCCTTCCGCGCCTCTCTGTAGTGGTCAAGGGATTTCTTCAGATGACGATTACCTTTGTCTGGTTCTTTCTGCTTAAGCAATGGTATCAATGCTATCAGCGTCTCACGGACATTTCCGACTAATCCTAAATCCACTTTTGTACGCCTACCTATCTGTTCTCCTCGAATGTCTATCTGAACAATGTATGCATGAGGAGGATAGAATTGCTGATACGGGAAGTCAGTGCCAAGCATGAGCAGCAGGTCAGAATTCATAATGGCATAGTATCCTGAAGAAAAACCTAGTAATCCAGTCATTCCTACATCGTATGGGTTTTCATATTCTATGAACTCCTTTCCCCTCATAGCATGAACTATTGGAGCCTGCAGAATGCCTGCAACCTTGATCAGTTCCGAATGTGACCCAGCACAACCCGCACCTCCTAGGATAGTCACCTTTTCTGCCGAATTGAGAACTTCTGCAAGCTCCGCAACTCCTTGCGGACCGGGACAAACTACTACCTCGGATTGTTTTACGCGCGTGATAGGTCTAGCAGATACAGCCTCTTGCAGTGCAACATCGCCCGGAAGGACAATGATAGAAACTCCAGAGAGTGAAAGGGCCGTCCTCATTGCAATATCAAGAATACGCGGAATTTGGTCTGCATGTGAGGCAAGCTCGCAATAGTGACTACACTCTTTGAACAAAAGTTCCGGATGTGTTTCTTGAAAGTATGAGCTTCCAATTTCTCTGCTTGGTATATGTGCAGCAATTGCCAAGACAGGAACTCTGCTCCGATAACAATCGTAAAGTCCATTTATCAAATGCGTATTCCCTGGCCCGCAGCTGCCCGCACACACCGCCAGCTCTTGAGTAAGATGAGCCTCGGCTCCGGCTGCAAAAGCAGCTGTTTCCTCATGGCGAACATGAATCCAGGAGATTTTTTCTTTGCCTTGATCCCTGACAGCATCTGTAATACCATTTAAAGAATCACCAGATACTCCATATATCCTCCTAACTCCAGACGCTATTAGCGAGTCGACTATTATATCTGCAACTTTTTTTGCCAAGGTTACTGATACACTCTCTTATGCTTATGATCGCCCCAACACATTGATAAAGATCTCCTCTCTTTGCTCCATGAAATTTAAGCGCTAGATTCTCTATCATTGCACTCTTTTGCTGAGCCTAAAATTATACGCAATCGACGATTGCAACTTTGTAATTATGTGTAGTAAATTTCTCCTTACTAAGTACGGTAGTTCATATCTACTAAGTTATAAATCACTACTGTACTTAAATAACATCATTATCTAATGAATATTATATGCACGTAGGAATTGATAGCTTTGCAGCCTGGGATAACACTGGCCTTTCCGTCAGTCCATCTGAGCGTTTGAAAAGATTAGTTGAACAAATTGAATATGCAGATAAAATTGGATTGGATGTGTTTGGAATAGGCGAACATCACCGTAGGGAATTTCTCGATTCAGCTCCTGCCATTATTCTTACTGCTGCCGCTGCACGAACCAAACGCATACGTCTTACTAGTGCTGTAGCGGTATTAAGTGCAGCAGACCCTGTTAGGGTATTTCAAGAATTTGCTACATTGGATCTGCTGTCACAAGGTAGGGCTGAAATGGTCGTTGGGCGCGGCTCATTTGTAGAAGCATTTCCTCTCTTTGGATTACGTCTGGAAGACTATGACTCGCTTTTCGAAGAGAAGCTTGATTTGCTGCTAAAGATTCGCGATAATGAGCGTGTGTATTGGTCTGGCAAATATCGTCCGTCTCTGAATGGCCAGGGGATTTATCCAAGACCCTTGCAGAATCCTTTGCCAATATGGATAGGCGTTGGAGGAACGCCAGAATCATTTGTCCGTGCTGGTTTGCTTGGAGTCCCATTGATGGTTGCAATCATAGGTGGTGAAACTCACAGATTCAGACCACTTGTAGATCTTTACAAGAAGGCTGGAATGCAAGCTGGCTATTCAGCTGATCAATTAAAAGTAGGAGTACATTCGCTAGGCTATGTTGCAGAAAGCACTCAAGAGGCTGTAGATGATTTCTATCCAGGATATGCGCGTACCATGAGTGAGATCGGTAAGGAGCGTGGATGGCCCAAGATGACGCGCGCAAGTTTTGATGCTCAGAGAGGCCCTCAAGGCGCATTGCTTGTAGGGAATCCAGATGAAGTACTCGAGAAGATAATTAGGCACAGCAAAGCGCTGGGCGGCATCTCTAGGATTACATTTATGATGAACCCAGCCTCGTTACCTCATGAGAAACTGATGCAGGCTACCGAACTAATAGGTACACGTATCGCACCTGCACTTCGGGAATTGGCTGAAAAAGAGGTGAAGGTAGCATGATGCAATATTGTACTATACCTAAATCAATCCTCGAATAACTACTCAACCAACAGTAAAATGGCTAAGATGATTTCCTATAACAAGGGGATTAGAGAAGTAACATCAACGAAAAGATAAGAAATGTTATAGATGATATAAAAGTTGACATCTTATCTGACCATTTAGATTCTTCCAAAATATTATTTTCTTTTTATATCTGATGTCATATATTTTCTGCAAGTCTTTATAAAAAATGTGTATAAAATAAAAATAAGCCATTATTACCATTCTGTATCTTATATTACCATCCAGTTATCATTTTCATTGCCTTGATATCACTCTATAATCAGGCATTATCTTGCATCACCATCTATCACCGTTTATTATCACGGAATTTTTGCTGAACTCAAAATATGGGCCTTATGGAGAGAGAGGGCTGTGAAAAAAAATTTTCGTATTAATTATTATATAATTAATAGGATAGAAAAATCATAAGACATAGGTATGTTGGGCCTCAGATTTATGTCAATTTGATTCACACTCCCTTGGGTTTGAACATGTATAGACAGCCCATTATAAGTTGAAGTCACACCAGAGTATGAAAAAGGTTATCTCTTAGCCAGCATATCTAGCTAGCCATGATTTCAAAACCGGAAAAAAGAGTTCGAATCGAGAATTCAATAGACTGTCATTCTCTCTTGCAGCTAAATACATCTGATGCATCCACTATTTTATTGATGTATTTATCTCCTCCATTTTCAGCAGCCAAAATCCTAAATTTTCCTCTTCCCATATGCTCAATCTTTGCGGTTAGTATAGCCCTTATCAATTGATAATGTGCACCAGCTCTCATTTCTGTCAGCCTTTTTTAGATTCAGCATATTTACAAATAATAATTTTCTCAAAACCAATTTATATTTTTTTTAGCTTGTGCTTTGAATGATGTAATTCTGTTTATTTCTCTTCGTTGTAGTCCAAATGTACTTTTACTTCAAGTACCATGTGTATCATATGCTACTACATTCACGTCATTTGATCTCCACTGTTGTTCCCTCTTCTTCTTCTAGTTTTGTAGGATTTTTCTTTGGAAGCTCAATATGTATTACTCCATTACTCATTTTGGCCCTAACTTTAGAGGACACTATCTTGGCTTTTCGCCTTCCGTATACAGAAAGAATCCAAATAAGCAATAGTGTAAACAAGTTTTCAAACTCAAAGTACATTGAAGGGTTCCAGCAAATGGTCAGCAAAGTACTATCATTGCCACATAACAAAAATTGAGTAGTTATGCATAATCGGTGCTTTTTATAATGCGAGAATACAAAATAAATATGCAATTAC
>JBJMEA010000082.1:0-3461 GCA_045809625.1 Nitrososphaera sp.
GAGGAGGTATAAGAGGTTGTATTGGAGAACCCTTTGCATGGATGGAAGGCGTACTAGTAGTCGCTACAATTTATCGAAAATGGAAAATGCATCATGATCCCAAGCACAAAGTTGGATTAAAGCCACTCATAACGTTGCGGCCAAAGTATGGCATGCGCATGAAGCTAGAGAGAAGAAGATGAACTTAGGAGAGTAAGCGGCAGGTTAACACCTGTGGCATAAGTTGCCAGTATGGTGGGTGATATTATATTGGCAAGTCAAGGTTTGAACTTTATGTTTCTGTTTAATATTTTTCTGCTCTCATTCCCATTTCCTTTCTCTGACAATGGTGTCAGAATTAGCTATAAATTTGTAAATTCGGGTTTAAACCAATGCGGGGCCGTCGGGCCGTGAAGTGATATCTCGCTTCAAAGTGGATTCCTCGCTAGTCTCTTGAATGTAATAAATAGATAAAAAGACTCTGCGATGCAATGCTGGAGGGTTTGGATAAAAAATTCATTTGAATCCAAATCTGCGCATCTGCTTTGCTAAAGCATCATGCGACAAAAAGTGTTGCGATGAAACAATATCAGAGCGACAATAATGAAAAACTAAGATCCAATTGTTTTTCATATCCTCTATCTAATCGTAGATATATTACATTGGTACCTACCATAGGAGTAAGACATAAGTTACTTAATGATAAGGCCATAGAAGATTGGCTGCAAGACCTTAATACTTCTTTTTGGTAACTATCATTGATGATTTCATCTTATGGCAATAGATAACGCTTCAAAGATGAAGGCGATTAGAAAGGCCATAGAGATTTTGCAAGAAAGCAGCAGCAAAAACAGTACGATGAATGTCAATGAAATGAATTATGTTATTGATACTCTCAAAGATATGGAGAAGCAAGTGGGGATGGAGCAAGATGAACCAACAGGCACAGCATAATAACAGAGGATGTAATATACATGTTAAATCGTATTCTTCACTACCAAGATTAATCCAAGATATATTCGTATTTTGCTATCTTCTTATATTTGGCTACTCTTCAGCTTTGACATATACTTGATGACCCCAAAGATGCTTGCGAACGAGATAGGGCTCTAAGGCCGAGAGATGACTATTGAAGGATGATTCACTAGCCCGCCGGGATTTGGATAAAAATTCATTTGAATTCAAACTAAATATTATCTTTTATCATCATGAAATTTCTTAATCAAATGTATTGCGGAAATCGCCATGATTGTTCTTAAATTTTTTATTCACACATCAAGTTCATAGCAGATTATTTCTTGCATAATGCAATTTAGGCGGGCTCTGTTCTTTTCGGTAACTAATTCTTCTATCATCTTCAGCTACTCTTACCATAAACGCTAAGTGGGATTCTCGGTATCAGCAAATCCAACAAATGATGCACGAAGGAATCAGTCCAGATCTAGGTTGAGACATATACCGAAGGTTTGTTAGAATGTTGTACCACAACTGAAGATTCCTCATATGATTGTCTTACATCCTAAGTGTTTGAATTTGATGCCACTGTTAGCACATCGCCAATTATTTAGTTTGGCGATTCTATTATTTGTCATGAGAAGTATTCGACTAAATGGTCTCCGGTCTGCAGGCGGTTCTGTCATAGTCACAAGTTATGATAGTAAAATTGGATTTACAACATATATGTAGGAATTGAGGATTTGGTAGAATAGTAAAATAGTATAACAAGAAACTATGTCATAATCTGACCCTTCATCCATCAAACTTTCTTCCTCCGCGCATTTGACATTGGTGACCGTAATCTAGCTGGGCTGAGGGTCTGGTTGCACTGCAAAATTAAAATAAGATATACTGAAGAACTTTTCTATTCGTTTTTTTACCTAAACCAAGTTGGCTGTTGTGGGTAAATATGGTTGCGCCCAATACTTCTTCCGCAAATCCCGTCCTCCTTGGAGCGTTCTGCGGGCCGCGCAGTAAAATATTTCAGGTCGCGGAGTCCATTGGCCTGTAATCAATACCCTGCCCTTTTTGAACTGAACTGTTCTGTCTAACATGTAAGGGTCGATATCCTGCAGACCCAGTTTTTCTCTCGCCAATTGCACAATTGTTCTTGAGTCCAATCTCATAATGGCTTTGTTTGCGCATTCTGAAAGAATCAGGTGATCGAGTTTATCGGGTCGTTGGCTAACCAAGATAAGGAATAGCCCATATTTTCTGCCTTCTGCAGCAATTGTACGGAATTGGTCCCTTAACGCTGCTTGGGCTCTGTTGCTAGGTTCCTCAGGAATAAAATTGTGAGCCTCTTCCAAGACCACAAATACTGGTACCCTTGTGTCATCTGTATTTTCGACCATACTTTCCCACCAATTCTGTTTCGCTCTTTCCCATTCTTCAGCAATTATTGTGTTAGTAACAAGATAACGCGTGCTGTTATCAGGCAATGAAGCAAGGTCTACTATATCTAGTCGTGGCAACTCTCTAGATGACTTAGGCGGTTCTTTCGCTATAATGTCTGTTGCTTCATATTCTCGTGCTTTTCCAAAATAGAACCTAGCCATTTCTTTGGTGAAGTACCGTAAGGCTGACGCTGCTCTCCTTTTAACCTGTTCCATTGCTTCTTTTCTTTTGGCCGGATCTTTATGCATAGACCAACTTACAAATGGAATGGGATAAGTTGTCACAACTTGTCCTGCCTGTGGGATTTCAAATTCTTGATTCAGAAAAGCTTCAATTTTATCTGTCGTGTTATTCTTATCTCCCCAAGCATTGTAGATCTGCTCTGCTCTGTCAATTAGTGTTCCCTCCTGCCTGCCAAGCTTGGTCCTTATCATCTGAAGCTCAGAAATCGCTCTGACAAATGAATGACAGTGATACAATTCGCTTCGCTTCATGGGATCATCAAACACTTCTTCAACCATATCTATGGACAGGCCGGGCCACCAAATGTCTAGATGCTGTTCGATCGAACCACTATTACTCAGAGGCCGGTGAGTCCTTACTCGTTTTTGAATCCCTCCCCAAGATGACAGAAAGGCATTCTTTGTGTCATGAGACAATAATGCGCTGCCAGAACGTAAGTCGTAGCTGCGCTCTTGCCATACATCTTCATTGATCTGATCCATACGGGAAAAATCCCCGTTTGGGTCAAAGATCAAACATCTGCACTTTGTCCGTATGAGTAATTCCTCTATGAGTCTGCCTAAGAAGAATGATTTTCCAGATCCAGATTGTGCGACGATTACCGTATGGCTATCCATAAGATCTGCAGAAACCTTCAACAGGTCACTATTGTGTTGTAGTCCAGCCTTTGCATTCTTGTTCAGCCAGTAGATTGGGTGCCCTTCAGGATTAACCTGCCAACCAAGGACTAGAAGGTTATCCTCGTTTAAAGATTGAGCCATACTTTTTAGCGTACTTAACTACTTTGGAATTACTTAAGTTTTTGATATATTCACTTATTTGAATCTCGAGAAGCATACGATACA
>JBJMEA010000083.1:0-12329 GCA_045809625.1 Nitrososphaera sp.
GATACTTGAAACTCTGGATCTCCAAATGCAGTTACTGTATTATTAAACATAGGTAATTTTGATGATGTTGTTGTAATTGACAATGAAGCCACAAACGGTATAGTATATACGCCTACTGGTGTTTGTGGAGAAACCTTTACCTTAAATAGTGGAGGTTGAATTTTTTCTGTATATACACTTAATCCGTTAGAACTGAAATATGTGCCATTATCGAACTTTAAACTAGTAACGTTATTGGAAAGGGGCGTTTGTATCTCAGATGGAATTAGAATCTCTTCACCTTGTCTTATGACTACATCCTTTGGACGTGTTAACGTAGCTATGGCAGCTGGAGGAACACTCACCCAGCTTGTAAAATCTCTATCTTCATTTGATTTGAAGGATTCTGCCGTATAAAATGACAAGCCGTAACTGCCAGGAGAATGTATAGAAGCTAAGTCTAATCGCAGTTTAACATATCCTGGCCCTGCTGTAGGACCACCAAAAGATTCAGTATAGTTTGTTTTAGAGTACACTAGCGAGCGAGTACCTGTTGATGATAATTGGTAAAGATATTGACTCCATTTTCCATTGACTGCTTCAATATAAAAGTCGTAATTAGCTCCATTATATCCTGAATTTTGAGGCAGTGAAACAATAGCAATAAGCATACCATACCTAATATGTTTGAGAGGTTGACTATATATAGAAGCATTTTCAGAATTTGACGCTAACCAAAATGTAGTATCTAGAGTTTTTCCATCACTAGTATAATCTACTGCCAGTATGTTTGCATAGTCAGACTTTAAATGAGTACTATCATTACCATAGGTTTGAACCCAATCATTTTTCTGACTGCTCATTTGTGCATCAGATATCAAAACTTGATCAAACGCGGGCGATGCAGCAAAAGCCTTATGAAAAAGCGAATTGGAGGTTAATGGTAATAACAACATAAATATAATATTAATCGAACTAAATGTCAATAGGTAATTTTGTGACTGTGAACCCATATTATGTAACCCATTGTATACACCATGGTCAAATAAATCATCTAGTGCACCTCATTTGCGGGGAAAGCCGTTGACTCGACTTATGACGGAAACTGCTGCTTTGTCATACTACCAGCAGAACATATCCTGGCCAAAGAAATTGAATCGTGTGGAACTTTTGCAGCTAGTCTGAATTCAGAAGAATACAAGGACATTCAATAAAATGTTGTCTGATTGCTATAAATATGCTACAGCAATCAACGCAAAAGGAGATACTTTTCCTAACGACTCCTTACTTATGTCCATGCTGCTTTTACGGCAAAAAATGATAGAGTGGCTTTCTGTACAAGTAAACGACAAACAATATCATTAGTGAATCCTGGAGTTTTATGATTCTCTGATTCTGTACTATTAATTACCTGTCATCGAATATGACGTTATTATTATTTGTCAAGTTATACTGATGTATCTCAATCTCATATTTTATAATGTTTAGACTTCATAATTTAATTGCTACAAACACAAAAATAAAATAAGATGCATTGAATTACTGTGGCTTATGGTGGTGGTGATTAGCTTATGGTGACTAGCTTAACTGCGGCCGCGCCAAGAGCACTTGCGACACATTGTCCGGACTTCATTTTATCAGCAAAATCTCCTCTGCTATTGGGGCCTATTCCACATACAGATTCAGCTCCCAAAGTTCCGAACTTGAGTGTATCACTAAAATCTAGGCTATTTGGAACCACTGTTATGTTACGACCGGCACCGTCAAAAAATGACCTTGGATTCAAAGTCTGCATAGCTACAGACGCTATCTGTGTAAATCCACCTGTGGAATTGTTACTTTTCATTTGATTGTAAATGGATGTTATCTCATTAATTGTAGGGGTTGTTAAGGTTCGATTCCCTGGATGCGAGGAAGAATTCAAAGCAATAGAGTCAAGTTGAATAAAGAGTTTAGCATTTTCTGGCGAATCAAACCCCATTTTTGCCAGCTGGGTTACATTCCCGACGAAAGCTGGTGATTCACGTCCGGATGGGAGGTTGACACCGAAGAAAGGGGCAGCCCAGTCCAGTTTCACTGCTTCAGGCATGGGTATTTCCGTAGAAGCGTTGACAGGAAGCACACTTGTAGCTATCGTTGACATCAAAAAAATAGTTAATCCTAAACTAATAATCACATTCTTATTTAGCATTGGATCAATCCCCCAATATCAAGTATAAAAATATTCATGAAATGTTTTACCAGTAATGGACCATGATGCGTCTATTTTTGGTAACAGCAGGATTAGCAGCTACGTATGGCATTACAATATTTGGCCCCAAATTATCTTTGCAAAATAATAGAAAGGCCATGAAAGCTGAAATGAAAGAGCTAGTGCTATTCCACAACGAGCAAATCATGTCATAATCTTATGTCTTACATGTCTGTTCCATCAGTCCGCTGCTTCCTTAGGTAATTAGACTTTTTAAGGATTATAATTAAAAAGTAAGTTGGATATGATTTGTATGACATGTAGCAGTTAAAACATATTATTTGAAATTAAAAGTATTTCTTAGTTATCCATACGCAGTTGGACGAGAACATGTTTATTATAATTTTTATATATTATTTACTAATCATAGTGCTACGCAAATAAAACGATTAGTTACTTTTGTATGTATATCCGCTATAATAGCAACACCATTGCTAATTACAATCAAGAGCAGCAACAACAGCAACTACAACAACCAATTTCTTCAGCAAGCATTTGCTGACCACATAAATACTGCCACATCTAATGAAACAACAATTTTACATCAAGGAATAATCGCCTCTGAACCAACATCCCAGGTTAAATCCAGGCCTAATGAAGAGCGCCAAACAGTAATTATTTTGCCTTTTAGAAATGATGTTCAACCTATAAAGGAGTTTTAACGTATACAGCAAGCAAAGGCGTAGAAGTATCATTACCTCATGTACTTCCTATAGATAACACCACACTTGCACAATTGCATGTACAAAAATTTGGAAAACTATTTGTTCATGAATTGACAAATCTACCAGGAAAGATATCTGCAACAGGAAGAATTATACCTGATTATAGTGGAAGCACATCACCATATTTCTCCGCATCTATTCCGTTTGTAGCTAGTTCAATCATACTTCGTACAAATGGAGAGCCATTTATTGCTGCTTATGAAGTATCTGCAGATATAATTCAACATAAAATAATAAAGCATCATCAACATGCTACTATTAGTTCTACTGCCACTTCCACCAATTCTACAAGTTAGATGCATAAAAAATCCCTCGTAGTGCTCTATTTCTTTTTTTATTATTCAATATTACGACATATGACAATCACGCTATCTAATGCATATGATGTATATGATATCCAAATAGACAAGATTAGCTTAAGTCTGATACATCTTCAAAAATTTATGGTCTATAAAAGATACTTAGGTCAAAAGGTTTAGCTAAACTAGAGTCTAAGAACATCATAACCATCATATTATGATTTTTTCTAATACTATTATAATAAGTATTTTTATCTATTTGGCAAAGACATAAAAAAATAGTTTATGCTATAATCACATTCTTATAAGTGAACGCAAATCGCATGAGCAACATCATTATTAGGCCCTGGGTTTTTAGCTTGTTCGCTTACACATGCTCCATGATTATGTGGATGTGGATGCTTTACAGCAAATGCTGGATTTGAAACTATGGTCATCGTTGCTACTGATGCGACTAGAACTATAGCAGCCAACATCAATCCTGTCTTTATATTCATTAAATTTAACTAGCCACATATACTATAAAAACGTGTTATAGAAAGGATAAGTAATTTCTCTGAAAAGTAGAAATGCTATAGAAATGATAGTAACCAATACCCCCAATAACCATGGCTCTAAAATGATAATGATTAAGAAAGTCAAATATTACAAGATAAATGCAATGAGTTTAAGAAGGCATCTGGAATGGGTGATGTCTCCCTCTGAGTCATATAGACTAAACTAATTTTATAAACTCCATCTCGGCCGCTTCCAACTTAATATGAATGAATCATAAAAGAACTAATCATATTTTTCAATTCTTGGTGTTCAGAAAAGTAGCAGTATCATCACTAGAGATAGTATTCATTCACGTGCATGTATGTTATTATTGCGATATTCACTAATCATGTAATGTCTGAGCTCAAATGTTCCATTTCCTGTGCGTGAATCTAAGGAGGTGTTCCATTTTCACATTTAATAGTAAAAAGTATTACTTTATGAGCACACGAGATATCTTTGTTTATCATTAGTGCATGTTAGTAGGCTGTTCAACAAGTACAACCCATTTCGCTTGTACTGCATTTGCAGGGCTATACGATACAACTATTTGCGAAAACCATGAGCAGCCTTCCACTCGTGGCGTTTTGTTCCTTCCTTGAGAGGCTGGCGAATACCCTGTTCCCATAGTGCGAGCTCCAAAAGTCGTTTTATACCACTACTTTTCAGTTTCTTTGGACATGTGGCAAAACCAAGCTTTGCTCCATAATCTATGTTAGTCGTCTGCCATATATCTCGCATTAACCATGATTCTCAAGTTATTTTTTCACCGTAAGAAGCACGAAAATCTATCCAATCCTTCAATGAAGAATAGGCCTCTGGTGTGATAAAGCTATAGTATTCTTCTCTATCACCAGCGTATACTACAAGTTTGGCAGCAACTATTTTCCCTTTATCATCATTTAGAGGTTTTACATGCTTCCAACGTAGATACTCACAAGCACCAATTCGAATCCCGGAGGAAGCCATTGTATATACAATTGGTTTTATTCTTCTGTCTGGATATTCTATCAGCTTTTGGAGTTCTTCTTTAGTAGGTGCCCTATCATTAGCCGCTTGTCTTACCCTAGGGATACCGCGAGATATCTTTTTCCAATTAAATATAATGTCATTCATTTCGCAGAATAATTTGATAGCCTTGTAATAATTGGGAATAGTAGATTCAGATATTTTGCCTTGTTTTACCCTTTCTTGTTGAAAACTCATAAATCTAATTAAATTATGTTGAGCCCATCGATAATCTTGCTTTGTTTTTATCAGAAATTGTTTAGCCTGTTCTTCAATTGGCTCTTCAAGGTTGAGAAAATCAAAGAATACCTTAAGCCTACGCGGCCATTGTCTTTTAGTTTCTGGGGCTTTTAGAGCATAAATAAAAACAGATAATGGGTCTTGATACTCTTCTTGTTGTAGCTGATGTTGTTCCTCTGCGATTAGAGCCAAATTATCTTCATATAATACACAAACTGGGCCTACATAAAGGGACAAGATTGAATTGGGCCCAAGGGGGTTTGAACCCCTGGACGACCGGTTATGAGCCGGTCGCTCTGCCAGGCTGAGCTATGGGCCCAAACGAAAAATTTGAAGAGTAAAAGTATGTATAAAGGTTTGGAGAATTATATATCAGCTAGCAGTAAATTCGACTGCTTTGTGGGCTGACATACTTTTCATAGACTGCATCAAGCAACATGTTCTGTGCTTGCAATGATTTTATTGCTGAATTAAAAATAGCTCCTTGCCTCTCTACTGGAATGCGCTCTAAGATCTCTCTCCATACTTGTGCATGCCTAACGTCTGCTTCTTCGTGCGTCTCAAAGTATTTCGTTGCGTCCTCGCTATCCATACCATAGAACTTCTTCAGTCCATCAATTTTACTTCTGCTTATCTTTGGCAGCTCCATTTCGTAAGCATACATTGCTGCTGCTGCTTCCTCAAGCCTGAGGTTAGAAAGTCCCATCAACTTCTCGACAGCTTCGTTAGTCTTTTCTGAACCTTCATAATTCACGAGATCGCTTCTAGAAACGCCAAGCGCATTAGCGAACCTGACCCATAATTCGACATGTTCTGCCTCCTCTCGTGCATTATTTTCAAGAATATTAGGATCGACATTAGATTTGGCAATGTTTTCAACAAACTTTGGAACTAGCTTTACCAGTTGAAAATATTCCCTTGAATAGCCTTTAAGATGATCGATAGTTAGTTTACCCTCTGACCACATCTTGTAAAAAGAATGTTTGAGCAGGCTGTGCTTCTCAATTTCCGAGTCAATCCTTTGAACAACATTCTGCATATTATGATCTCTTTTCTATCTCCAATAGAAAAACCTTATGAAATATATCAAGAAACGATTTTATGGGAAGGTTCTTACACAGTTTGCGAATGCTCCGGTGGTGTAGTAGCTGTTCTACCTCAACACAGTTGCACAGTCCGGTCAAGCATAGCGGCCTTTCGAGTCGCTGATCCCGGGTTCAAATACCGGCCGGAGCATTTTATTAGTATCAAAATTATCTCTGTTTTGCCTGTTCTCACGAGGGTTAACTCTATCGGCCGCTATGCTTGACCGGACTGTGTCATAGGTATAGTGACCTATGCCGCTACTACCAGCGGTAATGGCGCTACTACTAATGGTAGCGGCTAAGAATCCCTGAGCCTCTAATAGCGGTCGCTCAACCTGTTCCCATGTTCTAAGTTTCTTTTTAAGAACAGCACGCATCTTATGTTCATAAGGCTTCGACAGTTGTCGCTTTCCCAAAAGCCATTCAACTTCAGTTCTTGTAAGCAAGGCAGTCTGTACATTTTCAGACATAAGAGGATAGAAAGAAACTGAATTTATTAACAATTTTGCCCTTTTGGTGCAGTGAATACCAGGTCACCATCCCTACTTTACGGTGAAACTGTGTAGAGAATAGAGCTATCATGACCCTACTATTACTACCACCATAACCATGATTACTCTTTCAACCAGGACTTGACATGGCGGGGGCCGCGAGTCCAAATCTTGCAGGCCCACTAGCGTTTCTTCTTCTTCTCTTTTTTCTTCTGATTATCGCCATAGTTCACTAATAGATCAATGGTTTATACCAACCTCTCGGCGGTATCCTAACCAGGCTATCCCATCAGCGTCATTTCAGGCCCCAGCCGCTTCAGAATTCTGCAACGCCGCTTCAATAAAGTGCAACGCTACAACGGAAGAAGAAGAAGACTCCAACAATTACTGGATGGAGTTCCATAACTTCTTACTGCAAAGGATGAATGAACGTACTGCAGAGGACCGACTAAGATATGCAAAGCAGTATGGCGCTTTATTGGAGTCTTTTTCTTCTGAGAATTGCGGTATCCGTGAAGGTAAAGTCTCAGAGCTCATACAATTAAAGCCTGACAAGCGAGTTCATGCTATGAAGGCCTTAAGTAATCTTGCCAAATTCAGTGGTCAGTATTACAAGTGGTTGCAGCTGCGACAGCGCTATAACCTGAAATGGAGCACAGGTAATGAGACGCTGGGAACATTTGAATGGTTCTTCGACGATAGTAGGACATTTGATGCAATGCTTGCGTGGCTTAAAAAGGTTCAAGAGGACCTGCCTAGGCCTCATTCTAACTTCTTTCTCTTCTGTACCTTGACTTGATTAAGAGCCTCGGAATGCTTAAACTGCATAACATTGATAAAAGAAACAGAGCAGTTCAAGACCTACTATAATGAAGGCCGCCAAGCTCTTGAGCACTTTCGCTTTCCCCATCTGTTCATTAGACGAACAAAAGCAGCTTACATAAGTCTAATCAGTGATGAATTCTTAGACATAGCACGCAATTCTGGTAATCATAGCTATAATAGCTTGAAAAACATAATGCGCCGCAAGAACATCAATATGGAAATGAACTATTGCCGCAAGATTTTTGCTTCTCATCTAAGGCAATCAGGGATTGAATCTGAGAGCGCTTTCTATTTTTTGTACTTTCTCTTTTTCTGTTCAGTATATAGTTGGCAACGCTATACGATATATCCCACCAAGTATAAAACCCAAAACTACTGGCACAAGGTCATTGACAAGGTTATATATGGATTGTTTTTAGTCTTCTGTTACCATTTATGGCAGCTGCAATTATAGCAAACTTGAGCCAAACAAACTATACACTACCCAGATGCAGATGCAATAATTTCTATGTAACTCCATTCTGTCACAGAGTACATATGTATTAACCTCAGTTAATCTCTACCATTTTTTAGTGACCTTTTAGAAAGATCGTCTTCTAATTCAAGGGTGCTTGCAGCATAGACATCGGACTTCCTTAGTATTGATAAAGATGCCACAGCAGGTGCACCTCTTAAATCCGTTCTTGTTAGCACAAGACTTTCCGCCACCACTTATGTCCATTTGAGAATATGTGCCTGTCTAAGCCACAACTTTCAGCTAGATGCCGCGGACCCTTTTAACAGTTGGGTACGCAGTGCAACCTCTTGCAAACGAGGTAATGAAATGGAGTATTGGACTAAAAGTTAACATTCAATCAAGTACACTAGCTCTCAACCTACCAAGATCTTGCAGACTAAGGTAAGACAAGAGAATGATTAGGACTATAAGGTGAGAAAATAATTTTGAAATCTACTTGAAACTGTAGTCTGAATTAGCGCTTCTACGATGCCAAAATAATATGATGTGAAAAAAGGAGACAATGATTATTGTGCGGATGCTTTAAATCCATTTAATTTTATGGAAATATAGGGCCATAGCAACTGCTCCAGCAGACGAAATTATCACTATTAAAATAAAATTAGTGTATCTTCCAAGGAATTTCAAAGACTCTTCTTCAATTGCTGGTATGTCGATATTCATTCCATAAAGTGAGCTCATTATTGTGACAGGCATTGATAGAGTAAAGATTATTGTAAGGATTGCAAGAATCTTATTAGACCTATCAGTTCCGTGTAAATAGTCTGTATCTTTGTAGATCTCTATTGTTTCTCTTGATTCTTCAAGTGTATCTATGACCTTGTCAATATGATCATTTACATCATCAAAATACAGAGTCAAGTCTTCCTCTGAAAAGTGTCGAATATCTTTTGCCGCAATCTCATATACAGTCCTTTTTAAAGGAATGGCAATTCTTCTGAGTGCTGTTATCTGACGTCCTATGTATGATACCTCTCCTGCTGCATCTAACTTTTCACCAAATACCACATCTTCAATATTGCCGACAATCTTTCCGACTAGATTTAAGAGATCATCTATTAGCACATCGATTATAGTGTAAAAAAGATAGCCTGCTGATCTTCTGATTAGTTCTTGTCTGGCGTTGTCGCTTTGAGCACACTACTGAAATATCTCATAGAGTCACTTGAGTTCACCCTTGGTGAATTGTAACCAAGTAACCAATTCCAATAAATGCGGAAAGCAGACTCAACTTAGATATCCATTCCTTTTTGAGAGTTGGAAAGTTCTGTATTACAAAGACAGAGTCTCGATGTCTGTCAATTTTTTGGGATCTGAATCTTGGATATACAAACTTCAAGGTTGAGTCCATGAAAGGGAAATCTCGACCAATTTTTTCATTTCATCTCGATTTGGCTTGACTGTATCTATTCATATGAAGTCATTATTTTTTACTTCAAACACAATAACATTCTCACTCCTAAGACACGGATTTAAAGTTGAGAATGTTTGCGATTATGTGTGTATATGCCATTAACGTATAAACCGTATGCATGGACATGTCATAGCTGACTGCAATGATTATACCTCTTACTAGCAACATAGGGTCCCTCTGTCTTTACAGAGACATCTGCCTTATCTCGTCAATAACTTACAATTCAAACAAAATTACATTTTTGGTCCTGCTTTATACTAAGGTGAAATGCAAGTCGAGATAGGTTTAGAGTGAGAGCCAGATTTCAAAGCAATGCAGATATATCTTAGAAGTGGAAGTGAACCTTAACTAAACTGCATTACCCCTCAGCATATACTAAGTAATGAACAGGGCACTTTTATTGCCGAAATTTCATCTACTTTTTTGAGATAATCCATGAAAACGGATATCCAACTGGTCTGAATCTGTGTCGTACTAAGATGGTCACAAAGGATGTCAAGATGACGAAAAAGCGTAAGTGAAGAACGAGAAGAGTCACCATGCAAGTTCATTCAGAGTTTAATTTACCTATTTCAATTCCTATCGGGGCCCATCACTCAATAGTAAATGCCCTCCAAGATGTAATGGAAGATATCATTTATCTTTTGGATCCTTGTACTAAGCATAAGCCCAAGTGTCTTTAAACGGTATGGCACCGTCAGTGTTTCATTATGATAGTATGAGAGAGCCATGTTGTCAAAATATGCCGACGACGATATTTCATCCCATTGATCTGACACAAACTGACGGGTCTATTGCAATTAATTGAAACTCAATTCGTCTTTGCTAGATACAATTGAAACGTATCGACGATCTACTAAAGAGCCTCAGTTACTAGGCCGAGCTTATTTGTAAGTTCCATGTTTTGAGAGTAGTCGACAGGACATGTGATTAAAGAGACTGCGTCGTCATCTTCAAGTGCAAATTTCAGAGTTGGAAGGAGCTCGTCAGTACGATTTATCCTATAGCCCTTTGCTCCAAAACTTTCTGCGTACTTTACAAAATCCGGAGTATGGAAATCGACGGAAGAATGGTGTCCCAGCTCCATGTCCATTTTCCATTTGATCAATCCATAAGATCGGTCTTCCCATATAAGGACTACAATTGGCACATGCTCCCTTACAGCTGTTGCCAACTCTGAGCCAAGCATCAAGAATCCTCCGTCTCCGACTGCGGCAAGAACTTTGCGTTCTGGGCATGAGAGCTTTACTGCTATCGCTCCCGGTAACGCAAACGCCATAGTTGATAGACCATTGGAAATCAAACAAGTATTAGGTTTGTAGGTTGGATAGAGTCGAGCCATCCACATTTTTATTGCTCCTGTATCAACCAGCACTATATCTGACTCTCCAAGAGCGAGGCGGGTATCCGAGACTATTCTCTGAGGTTTAACAGGGAACGCATCATCTCCGGCTCCCTCCTCAAGCTCTGCTCTAATCAGATCCATTATCTTGCAGTTTTCAGCTATTGGTCGATCTTTTGACCTGGCGGCTTTTGCGAGCTCATTTAGTGCCATTGATATGTCACTCTGAATCCCAACCGCAACAGGATAGTGTGCGTCAACTTCAGCAGGATATCGAGAAATATGTATGATTTTCTTGTCACCTTTTGGGTTTATCCGTACTGGATCAAACTCCTGTAGGTCATATCCGACGCAGATGAATACATCTGCCAAGTCGAATCCAAAGTTAACGTAATCACGCCGCATAAAACCTATAGTTCCTAAGGCATTTGGATGCTTGTCTGGAAACACCCCCTTTCCCATGAAAGTGGTTGCCACAGGGATCTGGAAACGTTCAGAGAATCTAACCAATGCATCCTGTGCATCATCTCGTGCGGCGCCGTGACCTGCAAGAAGGATAGGTGATTTTGCTGAATCCAATACCTTTGCTGCGCGGGAGATTTGGGAAGGAGAGGGAGCACTATCGTATACTTGAGATGGAAGCAATGGTTGAAGACTGGAAGATACTTGCATTTTTTCAAGATCTTGCGGAATACCAATGTAGCAGGATCCAGGACGTTCTGTTTGGGCAACCTTAAACGTCTTTCTTACCATTTCAGGCACAGCGCTGGGAAGCTTTACTTCTGCTGCCCACTTTGTTACAGGTTTGAACATGCTGACCAGATCAACAAACTGATGTGTTTCTTTGTACTGACGGTCAAGGCCTACCTGGGCGCTTATAGCAACTAAGGGGACGCTGTCTGTATACGCATCCGCGGCTCCCAATAGCAAGTTGATAGCTCCAGGTCCTAACGTGGCGCTGCATACCCCAGCCTTGCCAGTAATACGTCCATACATCTCTGCCATAAATGACGCCGACTGTTCGTGATGAACCAAGATGAAACGAATCGACGAGCTGTTCAATGCGTCTATAAAATGGATGTTCTCTTCTCCAGGAATACCGAAGACGTATTTGACACCTTCATTCTCGAGGCATCTGACTAAAAGTTTAGCAACGGTTGTTGTCTTCTCTTCAGTCAGAATGCGTTCTTTTTCTGCTAAACTGTCCTCCATGCCTAGTGCATGATGATCTAGCATACATTACATTAAAAAGAACCGTTGGTTGCTGGATCATTGTAAAATTATTTCATTTACTTGAAAGGACATACAAATATGTGCAAGAATGGTATTGCAGCCAGTCCACAGGCAAAGCACTACTTATATTTTCTAGTTTTCAGTAGTGCCACGGACCATTAGATCATATCATCTATAGCAGTTAGATGGTCTTGCACGACAGAAAAAAAGAGACCGGAAGAATAATAAACATAATGACATAACAGCAAGGTCTGTAAAATATGGTTTAATACACATTTGGTATCTGGTCGATATTTCAATAAAGGCGTCAAATCTTTGGATTCTCCTCACGTTGGACATGTTGTAAGGGAGACCTCAGACAAAATTGTACTCTTTGGCGAAGG
>JBJMEA010000084.1:0-19761 GCA_045809625.1 Nitrososphaera sp.
ATTTCTTTCTTCTTCAATACCCAATCGTGGTACTAAGCGGTAGCATGTAGAAGACATCAATGATGGATAAAGAATGCGTGTGCGTGAACGACGTATCTCACTCACCTTCTTTATTCCCTTTATTTTTTGCTGCTCTCTCCCTATATACATAATATGTTAGTCTGATTGTAATGTTCTTATTGAGACAATACAGCTGCCTTTTTAGGAGACTTTGGTGTGATAACCGTCTCCGATCTGTGTCAGATTTATCCTAGTGCTTGTTACATCATAGCGGTCGTGTGGCAAAGGGCACAGAAAACTGAAAGAACGACAGCAACTTTAGACAGAGCACTTCCAAAGAGTCATCCCTAAAATCATAATAGCAAATCCCAGTGAATTTGTGTTAGAACTGATCGAATATTTCAAATGAATTTGAATCATGGGTCTTATATAGTAAATACATCGCTCCCTTCATTTGTTCAAGGCATCACTAACAGAAACAAAATATATAACGATAAGAGAGTTAACGCCGGATGGTGGTAAGATCCTCTTTTGCAATGGTTGTGTTTACAGGAATAGGAGCATTAATAGGCTTTGCAACGGTTTCAGAAGTACAGGTTACAGCGCAACAGCAGCATCAACAACAAACAATGCCGCCAGAACAACAACATCATCATCCAAATATTAGCAGTAATCAATCAAGTGTCAACAGCGCAACTGAACAGGGACAAAAAAATATGACTATGGCAATGACGACAGAAGGCGGCGAAATGATGATGACAACGACGAATGATCAAACATTCACCGCAAGTTCGATAAGTCTAGTCAATGGCGTAAAGGTAGTTAGCATATCACCAATTAATAATGATCACATAGCAGTAAACCTCCGCTATGAGACAAGCGACCAACAGCCGCCTGGTGTGTCGGTAGTTGCTTTGACAAATAGTTCTTTAGATACAATAATGAACGGCATGATGCAAAACTCTACTTTGGACTCAGCTGCCAATAGCACCTTACCACTATTATCAATGCAATCAGGCAGCAACTACCTTGAAGCAGGTTGGCAGCCACAACATCCGAATTCTGCTACTGTGCTTGTACAGTTAAACGGTGAGATTCCAGATGGAGACCACGTAATGGCGCTGGTCGTTCCGTTTCTACATCATTGAAGAAGCGTGCACGCACGCTTACCTCTTCCCTTTATGATTTAGATTGACAAGATAATATTTTTGGGTCCTTGTTCTTTTTTGCTCAAAAACAAATTCCAATACCACATTCATGGTAACCCAAGTATAGAAATTTATTTTTGATTTGGAATCCAAGGAATGTATATGGAAGACGGAGCGGAATCTCCACCGGGGCATAAAAGACCCCACCGTAGGCTCTCAATCCAGAAAGGGTTTGTTTTTTTAAATAATAGCCATACCCAAGGAAAGGATGTGTCCCACGAAAGAGAATCTCTTCATAGTGAGCAAAAAGATCATCATGATTCGCAGTACCAGCAGCAGCATAATCATCATCACACTTCTCTTTCTACCGAACCAGAAATTACTACGACATCATCATTTGTTATGACTTCCTGATCCTCCATGATGCCTCCAATCACAAATTATAATGTAAATGTTCAATTTGATCCAATAATCCCCCAAAGCGGGCAAGCCGACTCACTTTAGGCTTATTGCAACTGAGCAAAAGGTTGGTGAATCGATCAAGGAGTTTGACATAATACATGACAAACTTATGCACTTAATAATAGTCAATAGTGAAGACCTATCTCATTTTGTTCATATTCATCCAACTTTGGATGGAGAAACGGCCATATTTCATATTGCTCATACATTCGCTAAAGCAGGTAAATACAAGCTGTGGATTGATGTCAAACCTAAAGGCGGAGTGCAAATCCTGACAGCATTTGATTTCAATGTTGAAGGTCAGGCGGTTCACACTCCAGCTGCAATTACACATGAGCAAACACGTGTAAAAAATGTAAACTCAGAGGGACGAAGTTACCAAGTCAGCTTGGAATGTCATCCAGAGCATCTTGTAGCGGGTACGGACATTAAAATGACTTTTGAGATAAGAGATGCCAATGGAAAGCCAATAAGCAATTTGGAGCCTTTAATGGCTGCTGGTGGTCATTGCGTTATTATTGATGCTGGCGGTCGTGAGTTCCTACATGTTCATCCTGCTGACGAAGTTCATGATCTTGTGAGCTGGCGAGGAGGACCATCTATTTCTTTTCTAGCAAACTTTCCAAAGCCAGGTCTATACAGAGCGTGGGGACAATCCCAGCATGAAGGAAGACTCCTGACAGCAGATTTTACATTTGAAGTTATTGCAGGTTGATGAACTTGCGTACTTCAATTGATTCTTTTTTGCAATGGTAAGGCCAAGTACCATAACACGTGATCTGACTGGTTATTATTTGCAGAGAAAGTACTCTATGACAACATTTTGGGCTAATGTTGAGCGTATATCAGAGGTGTTGCATCATCTGCTCGCTGAAAATCCCTGCGGGTTCGGTGGGATTAGGTTCCCGCATCTAAATGGGGCCGACTCTTTGAGCTTTAAAGATTATCTAATATCACCGTCAATCTTTTCCAGTAACTTAGGTGCGGGCTGAGGGTTCCAGCGGAAAAAACTTCAAAAATGATACCAAAGACGAGATCAGGAAGCGAATGACTTAACAAACAAATTTACTTGGTAGGTTTTATTACTGCCTTAAACCGTACATTTCCATTAGCTACTTTATCATATGCATTGCTAATTTCTTCTAATGGAAATATTTCAGTCATTACCTTGACTTTACCTTTTGCAACATAATCTAATGCTTCATACAGATGTTCTCGATCATTTTGGGTGGATCCTATGATGCGGCCACGCTTAAATAAGAGCTCTGGAGGGACTGTCAGAGTCTCTGTTGATGAAACTCCCATTAAAATCACACGTCCATCTGGCCTGAGACCTTTAATTGCATCTGCAGTTGCTTTATAGGAATTACTTGTAGCCAGTATTACATCTGCTCCTCCCCCGTCTGAGCTACTATCACCCTGTTGACCTTTTTGTTTTAACAATCCCTCTCCATCTGAAACAACACTATTAGCTCCAAGCTTGTACGCTAACTCTTCTTTATCTTTTGAATGTGTGACAGCAATTGTTTCAAACCCAGCAGCTTTGGAGTATTGAATTCCAAGGTGGCCTAGCGCGCCTATGCCGACTACAGCAATACGTTCATGCGGCTTTGGATCAGCTAACCTCAAGCCACTATATACGGTATATCCTGCACAAAATATAGGTGCAGCTTGATCATATGACACTCCATTTGGTATTAACTGAGTAGCATCAGCATAAGCAACCATATATTCGGCATGACCACCCCCAATATTGATGCCGGTTGCTATGTGGTTAGGACAAAAGGATGATTTACCACGCTGGCACCATTCACATCTGCCGCATGTTGATTGCAACCAAGGTACCCCTACTCTGTCACCAATTTTTCGTGTAGTTACGCCTTCACCTAAAGCAACAATTTCTCCAGCAGGTTCATGTCCTATTGTATAAGGAAATTTCACTCCTAGGGCACCTTTAGTAGCATGTACATCTGTATAGCATATACCACTCGCATGAATTTTTATAAGCACTTGATTAGCTCCAGGTTTTGGAGCGGAAACTTCTTTGACTTCCCACTTTTCATTTACTGATGGAACAACTGCAGCAAACATCTTAGATGAAGACAACTAATACATCTACTTGTTGAACGTATATATCAATTCCCTTTGTAAGGTACGTTACCCTGAATCCTATAATAGAAGTTTTTCTATAATGTTGTGTGAACCTTATTAGAAAATTTGGTTGATGGTCATTTCTCCTGTACTCTCTTACTGTCTTCTAGCTGATCTTGGTCTTCATTATAGTCAGGTTCATT
Organism: Nitrososphaera sp.; assembly: GCA_045809625.1. Lineage (GTDB taxonomy): Archaea > Thermoproteota > Nitrososphaeria > Nitrososphaerales > Nitrososphaeraceae > Nitrososphaera. Next base: position 3,905 of record JBJMEA010000084.1, read on the forward strand.
TGATTCTTCTTTATCGTCTTCGCTAGATGGCTTGACATTCTCCTTGGATTTACCAGATACAAACAGAATAGCATCATTTACCACAGTTACCTTGGTAAGTAAATCCATCTTCATTGAATAACTCTCTTTTTGTGTTAAATGCTTCTCGATGAGCAATAACAATAATGACGACTTTTTAGTGTTGATTAAAATGTTTTCTAAACGTCTTATCTGTCTTCCTTGAGTGTGTTGATAGCCTTGAGGAATACTTGATCTGAACAATGATTCCTAACGGGTTATCATGTACCCAAATATTTGTAATGGTCACATCATGAGTTCCGCTATGAATCCAAGGCATATTTTACGTCATTATAATATTCATTTCCATCGATGTAATATTGTATCCTAGCTTTTATGTTCAGGTTAACCACGAATCTGTGTCGACCTGCACGAATGTCAGCGGAGGTTCGGCAGGACGCGTCTGAAAATTCGGATGAATCCACAGAGACTTAAACCGCAGAACAGCTCTTGGGTATTGCTGCTTCTTGCTTGTAATTTTTACAACTTTCATTATTATGGTATGTAATGAACTTGATAAATAATATCGTGTCCCAGACTATGTGAAGAAATGGTAAGAAGCAACAATATTGTTAGAGATAGTTTCGATAACGAAGATGTTCGGAATATAATAGAAAGGGAAGAAGATGAAAATGGCAACAGGATTATCAAGTGTAAAATATGTGGAGTTAAATTTGATAACTCTGACGCATTTGAAGGTCATATTGCAGCAGGACATCTTTCTGCTAGCAACCCAAACGAAGATACACCATCTGGTATAGGGCATTTGGCTAATGACCCTTACACATGTGATACTTGCGGGAGAGGGTTTCCAACAAAAGAACAATATGATACTCACAGGCTACAACACTAAAAAGTAATGCATTGATATGCAAGCCGGGACTCTGGCTAGCCGTTCTCTTCTTCTTTATATGTAAACAAAATCTCTATAATGCGGTGTAGAAAGACTGCGTGCGAGGATGCTACAGTCTAAGTTGACGGAAATTAGGGGCCAATTTGTCCGTCATCTGGAAGAAGGTACAAGGAACCAAAAGAACAGCTTATTTCATTGATTAGGAGACGGCGGCATCAATTTGCTCTGACTTTATCTTTGTATCTAGGAAGATTATAATCTGTTTACTATCTATTACTACATCATAGAGCGAGGTAGCCGCCCCGATATGTTGTGCAAAATGGATCATTGCCTTCAAGTTTCCCTTCTGATAGTTTTGGGATGTTCCATTGTTTTTCATATGCTGGTAAAACTCCTTCAGAAGGTCAGAATTGACTTTGTTAGGCATTTGTTCGACTTTTCTGAGGACTGTATCTAATAGAATAGGGTTAGTTAGTTTTTCAAACCTGCTTCTTCCGGCTCCTCAGATACAGTCAGCTTGAGCAACGAAAACATTTGCATCGCAGTTATTAGTATTATTCTTGAGCTTTGCTGTACTGCGATTTCTGTATGTACTATCCTTTTCCTTACTCTGGTATAAGACCCGTATAATTTGCAGGTTCGGTGGAACCCGAGACAGACTTGACCAAATAATTCCACCCATCCAATGGTCGATATATCGATAGGTTAAGTTGGAAACTGTTCAACATTCAGACGAATCTTAAGATAAACTCATGGGAGGAGATATAGTTGTGACTAAGAGATAGGGAATGTGCTAATCCGCGTAAGCAAACTGTCAGATTAGTTCATTTTTCACCTAGATTAATTGTAAATTTGCTCCACAAGAACTTTAATGGATTATAAGCCCTATGAGAGATTCGGCTAACAGCCTAGAATGTTATGAATCTAGCTAGTACACTAGCGTCGTTGAACGATAAAATCAGATGATGCATCATAGAATGTGTACATAAAAATTGGTCAATAAGAATTTTGTTATCGTAATTGCAATAGCAGTTGTAGCAATCTCTATCGGAGTAACTGCTTTTGCATCATTAATTAATCGTCCACCTGAAGCAAGCATTGGAGGCGGAAATCCATCTTCACCAGTATTGTTGGTACATGGTCTAGCCGAAGATGCATCGATGTGGAAGAAATGGGAAGAGTTGTTGACAAATGATGGCATCCAATATCATTCAATTACTTTCCAAGAATCAGATGACAAGTGTGGAACTGCTCTAGCACATGCTTTAGAGTTAGGCAAGCGCATAGATGAAATATTAAGTAACAGTCCATCGGGTCAAGTCAATATCGTTGGTCATAGCAAGGGCGGAATTGATGCAAGAGTATACCTTGCCAATGGTACTCAATCGGTAGCAAATCTAATAATGATTGGAACTCCCAACAATGGCACACCTATGGCTGAAAGAACCACTATATGCGCTCCCGCTGTCTGGGATATGCAGCCTGAAGCAAATGCGACAAAAGTAGGAAGCAATCCAAATACTAGATACTATACTATTGCTGGAGACTGGGCGAAGGGTGTAGGAGGTAATCCAACAATTCCAGGACCTGATGATGGTCTGGTACCAGTCTCTAGTGCGGAATCAGGACCCAATTTTCAAAGTCTTGGCAGAACAGACCATGCTCATCAGGAGTTATTAGGAGAAGAAGAATACGATCTTGCGCGAGACGTACTATTAGGAAGAAGATAGAAGCGAGGATTGCTGCTGATGATTTTACCCTAACGAGTTACAATCCAATGCCAATTATTCGTTAGCTTCGGCATATGGTTGTCCCTGTGGCGAGCGTCTCCAAGGATAAAGAAAGAGCATACAAGCATCCGTTGTCATGGTATCTAATGTAATGATGATGATTTTCAATTCTCAGCAGCCTGCAGAAAATTTTTCTATATTCGGATCTCCCCGTCTCATATTTTTAAGGAATCCATCAAGAGGGACCCATACAGGAATGGGGGCGGTGTGATTGGAGACAGATTTGACCGAACATATCCACCTACAGTTATGTCAATATTTACTCTTCAGACCTTGTAGAGTCGGCTGCTGGAGAGGTCATGGCATTCTACAAAGACTTTTCTAGCACATTCTTATTTGAAAGCTGTTATTACTGTAATATAGCCAGCCTTTGAATACACACGGTGTGCCAATACCACGAAAGATTAGTTGGACTGGATGGTTACTTGTCCTAGTATACTTCGGAGGCTTAACTGCGATTTCCACTTTTGTTGTACACAAGATCGGCATAGAAGAGCTGCTTTTCTATGAAGTTTTCCTTAAGGTTCTTCTTTTTACTGCAATTGTCTATATTTTGACTTCTGTTCATAATAGTCTTGAGAATAAAAAATGGACTGAAAGGCGATCAAATATAATTATAAAGACGTTAGCAGTAGTCTTCGCAATCATTGGCGCAGGATACATGTTCTTAGGGTTGGGACAAATTCTGTCATTAGACTTTTATGCTAATGATGCCGCATTTGAGCTTGAGCTGCATGAACAGGAACAAACCGTTCATGGAGTCTATGTATTTACAGTAGCTTTCTTTACTTCTAGTGTTGTTGCTTTTAGTGCGGCTGCAGGTCTTTGGCGACATCACAAGCTAGGATGGTATAGCGGGATAGGATTAGTACTCGTGCAGATTATAGCAATAACAGGGTTTCTCGATGAGGAAAGAGTAGAGCATTTTCTTCTTGCTGAATCAGTCAATGAGCAACTTACAGCCTCTGATCTAGAAGCTATGGAGGAATTGGTAATACCTCTGTTTACCGGAATGGTTTTTGCAGCTGTTGTCACGAATATGGTCCTAGTTACAGTATTGACGTTGCCAGCAATACTGAGCTCTATGAAAATGCCTCCAGATGTCTTTTCATCAAGAATAAGGAAGGGACACTGAACAAAGCTTGATTTAGTCTCACAACTTCGCTCTGTTAATGAAGCATTCTTCCCATGATATTCTCTCCTTCTTCACAAATACAGAATAGAAGACGATAACTAAATTCATTGAAAAGTAGCAGCTAAAGAGAGAGAAACATGCATACGTACCCTCTGTTGTTGTGGGTGCCAGCTTTGCTTTAGTCGTACTATACGGTCATCTCACTGTAGCCTACTCAATCTATGTTTCTACAGAAGCAGCCCTTTCTTTTAACCTTGAGCATTTCAATTTCTCTGTCACTTATCTTTGTATGCGTCTTCTATGAGTGTTGCTTCATCCTTTTATTTTTCCTTCATTTCAGAAGCTCTTGCAAGTTATAATCAGCATCTCTGGTTGTATTTTGAAAGACCATATTGATTTGCTAAGACCATCTTTAGAATGATTTGCGGGTTCGGTGGAACCCAGAACAATATCGGTTACATTAATAGATTCCTTATAATCATAATAAGAACTTGTCAGCATTAAAGTTTTGCTGTTTGTCTCAATAATCTAAATGTATCCAGCCGACCACGCATCATTCCTGAGCCAAGCATGACTTACGGACCATTTGATAAGATTTAAGCAAAATTCTAGAGGGAATCAAGATCTCATACACCACTCAGTGAAACTTTATCCATCTAAAAGCACCCATCATCTGCTACTTACTGTTACACCGAAATTGTGAAATCGTTACATAATAGCAGTTACCGCTGATCAAGATGCCTATTGCCAACATTATGTTTGCTATGGCTGTTGTAAATATCAAAAATGGCACAGGGATCAAAAGATACATACGAAATAAGATAGTATATCTAGGCAGATGCCTGACTGGAATAAACTTAGAGACGACATTGCTGTTACAAAGAAGTATGTATATCTAGCAAACGCAGCCATTGCACCCATACCTGTACCAGTATACAACAAAGTGTCTGAATTTTATAGTGAAGCGTTAAATCATGGAGAAACATCATGGAATCAATGGATAGACAAGACAGAAGAAACTAGGGATATCTGTGCTAAATTTATTGGAGCTGATAGTAGAGATGAAATCGCCCTTACCCATTCTACCAGTGAAGGAATGAATATAGTTGCACATATGCTCTCAGACAAGGGTCTTGTATTATCTAATGAATTAGAATTTCCTTCCTCTAATTTACCATGGCTTAACAAAAATGTGGATAATATCAAATTTGTAAAGGCAAGAGACGGTAATAAGATACTGATAAGGGATATTTCAAAAATGATAGGTAAAGAAGAAGAGAGCAGTATCAAAAATAGTATTAATAACGATGGAGATAACAATAACAGCAACAACAAAAGAACAACAACAATAGTCACAAGCCATGTACAATATTCTACGGGTTTCAGGCAAGACTTGGAAGGACTCCATAAACTAACGAAACATAATGGTCTATATTTTGTAGTAAATAGCACACAATCTCTTGGAGCATTATATTTTAACGTTAAAGATTTTGGTGTCGATTTTATGGTTTCAAACGGGCATAAATGGATGCTATCATCTTTTGGAATTGGAATTCTCTACATCAAAAAGAAATATTTGCGAGACCCAGAAAACTTCAAGCCACCATTTTCTAGTCAATCTAGTCAAAAGAGAAGAGAGAACTTTAACAATAATATGAAATTAGACATATCTGGCACCGCAGCGAGATTTGAAATAGGTACCCCACATTTTGCAAATATAATAGCCCTAAACGCTGCAATTAAATACATATCAAGAATTGGAATAAACCAAATTGAAAGACGAATTCTCAGTATAACAGATTACTTGATAGATAAGCTTCAGAACTTGAACTTGGAAATACTATCGCCAATAGAAGACAAAAGATACAGATCAGGTATAGTGGTATTCAAATCAAATAAGAGAAAAAAACCTACTGATATTGTTACAGAGTTGCAAAAGCGAGAAAGGATAATTGTATCGGCAAGAGGAAAAGGTATTAGAGTTTCTCCACACTTCTACAATAACGAAGAAGATATAGATAGGTTAGTTGCTGCATTGAAAAGATAAAATGTCAGGATAAAGATATTTTAGGAGGATGAGTAAAGCTAAATGCTTGTCTTCTTCATCTTTCCCTAAAACTTATGGTTATGCTATTGTTTGTAATGGGCGTTTCAGAACCTATTCCGAGAGTAGACTCAATACTGTTTGATACATGTAGTCCGAAATAATGATACTTTTTTTCCTAATTCATGCGGGTTCGAAGGCATGGGAGACAGATTTGACTTAATAGTACCACCATATGGAAAGCCAAAATATTGAGATTAGTTAGCCTTGCCGTAGAAGCTGAATAACTTGTTTCCTTCCTAATTTTCTGACTTCTAGAAGGAATTAATATTTGAATAAAGTGGTAACAGCCCTAGAGAAAGTGAAGTTGCTTTGATCATCTAGCCACCAATACAAACGTCAATGCTTATGTTACTCTCCTGTCGATACTATTTCTAAAGTATTGGAAAACTAGGCAAGAACTAATGGGCGCAAAAACCTACAGGAAAGTTCATTTGGAGCTCAACACTCTAGCATTGAATGTCAGAAACTATATGTTGTTTGATGTTGATGTTACATCCTCTTGACAGAAATCCGCGTTTCTCGTAGAAAGTTCCTAAAGATTTTGGGAGCAGGAATAGCCGTCTTGGCATTTGGTGCATTGAGTGGTTTTGGGCTATTAAGCAAACGTTCGCCTCTTTTTCATGATGATAAATCTTCTACTACCACTAGGACAACAACAACAATAAAAACTCCTTTGACGCCTAGTGGCTCACCTGACAAGTTTGGTATACAGATGCTATTTGCGACAATGCCCGGCGGCAGAGAGTGGTTCATGAATATGGACGACCCAACCTCAGATGAAATATTTGAAGCAAGAAACCAGACAGTTTCCAAGATGCACGATGGATACTGGTACGCCAGCGGCAAACCGCCAGATCATCGAACGCGAATAATGATCAAATCACCACAGGGCACAGATCTTTGGAAAAATGTAGAGATGACAGGGTACTTTAAGGTGGTCAGAACCTATCCTGTAGGAAGTTCAAATCTAGAAAGAGAAAATTCTAGAAGGACATTTCAAGCCTATGCCAGAGGTGGAACGCACAGCAACATTCTGATGGTGGATTCTGACGGCAATGAGAGATACTTGAATGCTGTTGGCAGTGCATATAAGGGAAGAATACATTTCAATGGTGATGCCTCAGTCACAAAGGAAGTAGGACATTCTGTATATACAGCAACAAACAGGCACAGCTACGATAGGGCTACCGGTCAGTGGATTCGAGTTGGAAGGAGTCTCTTTAAACCACTTACAAATAACTATAACTTGGCTGATGGACAGTATTATGGTGGCAGATGGATTGGGTTGAAGGTTGTCATATTCGATTTTTTGGAGAATGGAAAAGAGTGTGCAAGGATTCAGACTTACATAGATGATGAAGTTGAAGATAGCAAGACAGGAGCATTCAAACCAGGGAATAATTGGAACCTTTTAAGCGACGTCGTTGATAAGGGAGATTGGATAGTCGATCCTGCGCCTAATTCTAAACTGGTTGGAACCCTAGACAAGCTGATAGAAAGATGTGGAAATCCCTTTCCTACAAGAGAAGACTATGCAAGAATCATAATTACATGGTTTGGACATCCCAATTACGTAAACGACCCACTATACAGACCTATTGCAAACGCAGCCAGCTTTAGATGGGATTTTTGTGGAGCAGAATTTGCATACCTTTCTGTTAGGGAGATAGGCGGTATAAGGTAGTTGGATAGATAGGTATGCAGTAGCGTACACCAAGGCCCCCCCACTAAAGCAGGTCGCAGCTGCAATTGTGCTGCTGTAATCAGACACTAAAGATTCCAATAGACTCGAATGTGACAGTACTTTCATCGCCGTGTGTATTGGAAAGGATATTTATCGCTTCTGCTCCTAGGCTCTCCTTCAGCTCAATGTAGTACTTTGAAATTCCAGCTGACAGAACAGACGAGCTTAAGAGCTTTTATTCATCACTATTTGGCTGGCAGTTGAAAAATGAGAGACAGTGAATTATTGGATGATAAAGAATGCAGGAAGTAGTGGAGGATCAGCACCAACAGAAAATCCTAAGCAAATGCCAACCATGTTTATAGAAGTTGACTCTATAGATGCCTATATTGGAAAAGCTCGACAATTGAAAGAAGGTAGTCAAGAATAAACAAGAAAGGGGTCCAGGACATTATGCAGTAATGGAAGACCCACAGAAAAACACATTTGCGATATGGCAGGGAAAAAAATAGAGCAGTAATACTATGATATTACTCCCTCTTCTTTTCTGATAAGTACTAGGATAACCTCTAACCACACCGGCACGCACATGCATACCTAGTCACATATGCGTATGCTGGATGACATGGACGCGGGAATTCCCTTGGTTCTCATTCGTCAAGTTACCCAGCAGGTATTAAGTTAAAAGGCTATTGTTGTTTGAGGTTCTCCTTCTTCTTCTTCGAAACTATCACCGTTCCGATCCTTGAGTAACGCAAATCAAACATTTCTGTATGTTGATGATTGATATCAGAATTAATAATAGTAACTAGACTTCAAGAGCAATAGATTTATGTACTCTAGCCTAAATAGAGCCTTGATATTTCAGGGAGGCGGTTCACTTGGTGCTTATGAAGCAGGTGCTTATAAGGCAGCTGCTGAGGATATTCTAGATTATTTCAGATCTGAAGGAAGGAATACTGAACCTTTATTTCATATCATATATGGAACATCGATAGGTGCGCTAAACGCGACGCTATTGGTTAGCTATGTAAAAGAGAACAAAACCTGGGAAGGAAGTGGAGATAGGTTGGTAGAGTTTTGGGAATACTTGTCTACACAGTCATTCGTTGATAATCTGCCACACTTTAAAGACTATTGGAACCATTTGCTTACTTAGATAAAAGGACTGCTTCAGGTGAGTCGGCAAGAAGATATTTTAGCACAAAGGAATTTATTTTCAAGGGAGTGCCCAAGGTATTTGTACCGAAGATACCTGTGTATGATAACAGATTCCACGATCCGTCAAATACATGGTAAATCTATGATAACAAGCCGTTAAAAGACAGCTTGGAAAAGTTTGCAAAGTTCCCCATATCCACAAGCTTTGAAAATGGCGAGCCACGACTCTTACTGGTTGCTATAGACCTGCAAGAGGCTGCCGCGGTGGTTTTCGATAGTTACGAAAAAGAGGATGAGACAAGAAAATCAGAGTACGGAAGATATGGTAGAGTGTAATCGGATGGCTCTTCGAAGAATTCGGAAAGCGAGGCATTTGAGCATGTTATAAGATACGAAGATGGCATCAAGTCAGATTTCGTTTTAGCCAGTTGTTCAGTTCCGGTGAATTATGACTATACTAAACTAAATGTAGAAAATCGTATCTTGGTCAAGGAAGGCTTTGACGGCCTGGCAGTATCGGAGGGTAATAGCCGACACACTGGCAGTGGTAGTACGTCTATCCGTTAGTTCTGGGATGGTCGACTTTTGGCCACTACGCCACTGCGTCAGACTGTATTGGCTCATAGATTATTGGCGTAGGGTGAGGAAATTAGAATATGGAATTCCCCGGCTCAGATATGGCATAATAAATCTTCATCCAGCTAAACAAGGCTATCTTCCAGCCGACTCTGATGGAGTTATAAACAGAAAGAATGACATCATATCTCGTGACAGGACATTGTTTGATGAAAATGTCGCTATTCTCTTATCTGATTATGCGAAATTAGTAAATTCTCTAACCAAATTGGCTAAAGAAAAGGGTGCAAGCAAAGAGGAACTGCATAAGATTTTGAATGGGAAAACTAAAGGTGTTTTTTTCTCCACTGGCAAGCAGGTAAGTTATGATGACTTGTTGAAAGCTAGAGTAGATGTTGATTTCGTTGTTCGGTTGGAGCGAAAGAATGACAGTCACACTATTTCAAATAAGATATTTGACTTTTCGGAAAATACAATCCGACAACTAATTCAAGATGGTTATAACGAGACTAAAGAACAAATGAAGGGCATTATTGCCAGATTTAGAAGAGAATTTTCGGATGGATAACATATCCTAGACGATTTCCACTGGGAGTCTATTATTCATAAAAGCGTCTATCCTTTTTTCGCGTCTATCACTATTAGCTTTTGTGATTTTTATGTTCTTTTTCATGCGGCTTGAGCGGGTTCTTACAATTTTCAAACAGATTGAGTAGTTCATTGTAGTCATCATTATCATCATAATCAGTAGTAGTATTGCTGCTGAGACCTTGCATCTTAGCAAAGAAATTGAGGGCTTTGTCCCCACCGCAGTCCCTACAGAGGTTGTATTTTTTCATTATCTCCTCGTAGAAATCGCCTGCTCTGTGCTCCCCTAGAGTCACCCGAATTGGCTTATTACATGACTGACATGGTTTGGCCCTTGGAAGCGAAGAAGCGATCATGGACAATCGACTATAATTCAAGGCTTAATAATTAATCAGCTTCTCATTGCGCGTGATTGTTGAGGCTATAGATTTTGGAACACCTTTAGCCTAGCATAGCATTATTAAATTACAATGTTAGTCGTTGAGAAAACAATTACCAATGATATGGTAGAAGAAAAGATTAAAGACTTAAAACCTATCCACCCACAGCTTGCTCAAGTAGCTGAGAGTATACATGAGATGGACCTTAAAGAAACGGTAAATGCCATCCTTGTCGTTGACGCATTAGAAACGCTACTGAGAGTTCACGGCATGCGGGAAGCACGAGGAACAGCCCTTTCTGATGAAATGACAGCCGCCGTCGTTAAGGAGTTAAAGCCTAAGCATCCAATCTTGGCTGCAGTTATTGAAAGAGGACATCAAATGGATTTGAAAGAGACTTTTGGCGCCCTGATTGTCATCGATGCACTTAAAAGACTATTAAAAATCCATGCTGCAAGACTAGCTACTGACTGACTAAACAGTAGTTAACTTTCAATCTTTTTTTGCAATTTGTTAACTAACTCGATGACGGTCTTCCTTTCATTTTCTTGTTAAAGTCTAAAACTAAAACCGCCATACCACCTGCAAGAGCTATAACAGCCACGATAACTACTATTTGTACGAGCATGCCTAGCGAACCTCCAATTATCCCAGGCACATCAAAGTTGGCAACAAGCGCGTTGTTTTGATACTGTGGATCGCCAGGTATTCTAGCCTGTAAAATTACTTCATGAGGAAGCGCAGCATTCTGAAATGTGTATCTATAATCAATATCACCAAATTCATAGAGTCTGTAAGGAAACTGTGCCGATATATTTCCAGAAATTTTTTCTTTTATTATTAGAGCTGCAAATATGCCATAGGTATCTTGATTATTTTGCATTACACTAAACCTCAACAGGGTGGAATTCCCGTCTCCTCCCTGCGTCGAGGATGTTGTTGTCGGTGCAATTCTTTGAAATAGCACAACGTAACTTCCAATGTCTTTTGACTCTACATTTGATTGTGACCCAGGAGTCTCTGTAAGGTGACCATAAGCCTCGTTATTGTCCAATAGTAATAGAGTATAACGATGAAAAGACCCCAAAAAACTGGTGGCAACTAGGAAAAAGAGTAGTATTATTGTTATTAATTTTAACAACAAGGGAGAAGACCTCTAAAGTAAAAGAAGCTCCTAGTCTTTTTCAAGTTGCAATCACAGAGATTCTGAGGAAGTATGCTATTATTTTCGCATACGCAATTTTTATCCTTATCCTAAGTCCCTTTTTGACCAGAAATTTTCAGCATAGTCTTATATTCCTAATTCTGAGGATGAGAAACTGATGCATGCATGAGTGCCAAACGGTAATGGCTATTACCACTTTTTATTCTTAGAAAACAAGGACCCCGAGGGTTCGAGAAAAAACTTCAAAAATGGGACTCAATGAATAAAGCGTACCAAATGAAAATAAGCTTGCACCAGTATTCAAAGATCTGTATTAATTATGCATAACTATTCGTACGGGTTCGGTGGGATGCAGCTGAAAATTGAATTGAATCTCAGGTTGCCAAAAATAAATAGGTCTTTTGTTTATTATCATCCAACAGTAATAGTTGACTCTGCTTCTTCTTTATGATTATTGCCTTTTTCACTATATACTACTTTATAATTCTGAAACATTGCTTGTTTGATAATATGAGCTAGATTTTTAAGTTCTTCTTCATCATCGTCAGGTTCTTTCTTTTGTTTTGGCTCTATTCCAAGCGAGTCAAGCTCATTCTGCCAATAGCTCTTCTTGGCTTACTGCTGTCGATGTTCTTTTTTGCTAGAAGGTACCGGCACGATATAGGACTCACTCTCTTGTGTAGGACACTTCTACATATTACATTTTAGGTAACTTGGTTCAGCCGCTTTGACCGCTCATTTGGCTATAAGAATTGGCTTGATCTTGTTCTAAACTCTTCAGCTTACGATGGATCGGGCGTTACAGGAATATATAGAATATGCGTAGGATCCATAGTACAAATAAACATCCTAGAACCATCTGGTTGTATACCCGCATCTCTCATTGGGGCACCATCATCTCCACAGATTCTTTCTTCTACTGCCATAGATTATCATCTGGAGAACAACCCGCTATTAGATAAGAATAACGCTACTTTAACGCGGGTTCGGTGGGATTAGGTTCCCGCATGTAAAGGGTCCGGCTCTTTGAGCTTTAAAGATTACTTAATATCACAGATAATCTTTGTCAATAATTTAAGTGCAGACCTAAGGGGCTGTGTGCTGATATCGATTCTTTGAAAAGGTTCAGAATTAATAAACAGATGGCTAGCTAAAAAGTTTTTGTTCTTATGATGTGAGCAAATCGGGCCGTAACGTGGTAACCCTTCAAAAAGGCATCTTTGCTAGTCTTGATAAATGAAGGGGAAGACAAAAGGTTTGCAGCAAAAGAACTCGACAGCTCTGTAACTTGTTAGAATAGCCATCGATGCGTCAACGATAACGTAGCTCTGACTCTTTGATGGGATAGTCATTGGCACTCATATCACGTATGCGCATCAGACCATTGTTGTCAAATCCCCAATGCTCGTTACCATGAGTACGCATCCATTGGCCTGGATTAGCTGCATCTCTCCATTCATATTCAAAACGTACAGAAATACGGTTGCCAGTATAACACCAAAGCTCCTTCATAAGGCGATAATCAAGTTCCTTAACCCACTTGCGTCTTAGAAAATCAATTATAGCTTCTCTACCTGTGAAGAACTCGGTACGATTTCGCCATTTAGAATCAGGAGTGTATGCTTGAGCCACTAGTTCTGGGTTACATGTATTCCAAGCATCTTCAGCAGCTTTAACTTTCAACTTAGCCTTCTGCTCATCAAAAGGAGGTTTGATATCAGTTGGTTTAGTAGTAGTCACGGACATGTTTCTTAGTATATGTGATATTATCCTATTGTTTTTATTCAAAGCAAACTCTATATTCTAAACGAAAAAGACAAAAACCGATTAATATACAAAATTAATAATTATATACTACAGTTTGATCTATCAGGTGCTGGTTTTAAATTTTTACTATCACGAGTCCATATAAAGAACTATTATCAGTGAGGGTTCGGTGGAACCCAGAACAATTCGGTTCTTTAGATGGATTCTGAGAATAGAGTCGGAGCTGGTGAGCTTTAAAGTTTTAGCTTACCGCATTTAATGTTGCTGGTGGCTTTTGTTCGACAATGACCGAGAATGGGCACAACTGAATCAAGTCATGAGATCAAGTGCCATTTTAAGCTCTCTTATCTCCCGTTCTAACACAATTCTATTCTCGTTCTCATATGGCGTGTATTTGTGTAGCTTCTCACAAGCTTCAAGCTCGCCATTGATAATGTCTTTCTTGTCGAGGCATAAGGCATGAGTTTCATTTAGCAGCGAATAGGCTACTTTTCTTCCTCTTTCATTGCATCCACATAGTTTTGCAATGACCAAATTAGAGGATTCGGGAAAATCAATATTCACATATTGTACATAATCGTTGTACTATATACATTATTTACTAGATAGTTCATCTAAAGTGTCTTCTCATTTCTTTGACACCAGCCAGAAAGAACATCGTTATTCACAATCAGTTTTTGTTATGGCAAAGGCATGTGTAGCCGTAAACAGACTGGCATGCAAAGGTGGAATATGCTTTTGCAGACGATTCCACAGCGCCTGCATTAACAAGAGATATCATTGAAGCTGAAATTGAAGCATGTGAAAGATTGTCCTGTTATACACCACTACAATTATTCCTGGCACTCTAAAAAGGGAATTGGATGAAGTTACGAGATGACTGATAAGCTGGTAGAGCGTTGCTTAATTAAAACAAATCAGCGGTATAGGGAGATAACAACAAGCTTTTTCTATTACTCGGGTTCGGTGGGATAGGAGACAGATTGGACTCTATTTTGCCACCCAATTTGATTGTAAGCATAACATGTTACTGATACAAACCTAACAGTAAATTATGATAGTCTTTGTGCAGTTACAATAGGATTGAGCCTCGACTGTAAGTGAATTTTCAACTAGCTGAACCTTTAAAGTTTGTGATCCAAACGATCGCATCTCAAAATTCAAAGATAGCTCATTTACCCGTCTTTATGTAATATCATTTCGTGAGATGATATGCTTGATGTATCTGCCTCGATTCCAAGTAGTAGCCAAATCACTTAAGTGGCAGTTAGATATGAATTAGAATACTTGTATTGCCTAAGAAAAATTAGGGAAAACACATCTACAGTACTCATGGCTATTTTCGTGCTTGTAGTGATTATTACACTACCCGCAACGATGACTACTAGTACTATCAACCGTGTATATGGTCAACTACCAGATCAAATGGATCTCCTTAACGTTACAGATTCATCTCCAAACATACAAAATATGACAGTACAAAAAGTCCATGTAGGAGATATTGATATTGCATACAAGATGTTAGGTAAAGGTGACCCTATAATACTTTTCAATGGCGCTTCTGATAATATGGATGCCTGGGATCCGTCTTTTCTAGCGAGTATTTCTTCAAATCACGCAGTGATTGTGTTTGATCAACGTGGAATTGGAAATACAACAGCTGGTTCCAAACCTTACACTATTGAGCAACTTGCAAACGATACAGCTGGTTTGCTTGATGCTCTGAAAATACCAAAAGCAGATGTTATGGGATATTCTCTTGGATCATGGATAGCCGAACAGCTTGCAATTACGTATCCAGAAAAGGTCAGCAGGCTTATACTTGCTGGTTCATCATGTGGTGGAAAAGACACTATACCTAAACCGCCTGAGTTTTTAAAATTGCAATCCGATGTTGTAAACAAATCTCAAAATAATATTCCAATTACTGCAGAGGAAATAAAATCGCTTGTATCTGCCTCATTAGGCGAGGGATGGATCAAACTACACCCTGAATCTCTTGAGAACATTCCAGCAAACATTACATCATTGCAACAATTGAAGCCTGGTTTGCCTCCTGAAACAGCGAATAATCAGAATAACGTAGGAAAGGGCTGGGACGCACCCAACTGGAATGGTGTTTGTGATGAGCTTGCGAAATTGGCTATACCCACGTTGGTCATAACTGGAACCGATGATGATAGATACCAGCCGTATGTTAATTCTTTAAAAATTGTAGAAAAGATTCCAGGAGCCTGGCTTGTACAGATCAAAAATGCTGGTCATGCAATAATGGATCAGTATCCAGATGAAATAAGCAAGATATTACAAACATTTCTATCGACTACTACTGCAACAACAGCCCAACCTGAGTAAGAAAGTGTATCGGCGACCAGACTATTCAATATTCAAGAATGCGACTGAAGCCGCCTCTGATCATGCAGGTTTAAGAGGAACATAGGTACGGTCATAGCATTATTCTGGCGTTTGAATCGTCCTCTAAAATGATAAAATAATACATCGGGTTCGGTGGGATGCGGCTGAAAATTCAGACGGATCCACAAATGGGGTATATGCCTCAATTCTAGGGAGTAAACCAAATTCTATATTAATAT
>JBJMEA010000085.1:0-4114 GCA_045809625.1 Nitrososphaera sp.
GAAGGACAAAAGATACAAAACATGGAAGCTAGAACATAAATTATAATATATACGCTCTAGGAAAGGGAAAGAAGCGGGCAGGCTCAGGTATTAACTAAACTAGATCTTATCTCAAGGATGACCTTTCCCAGTAAAGCTGAGCATGACTATTTGATGAATAACTGTGTAATCATCAGCGGTTGCAGCTGAGTTATCAAGCTGGCTTTAAAAGAAGATAATGTTTTATCTGACGATGATCGATAACGAGCTCAAAAAAGTCCGACAACCACTCAAAGTGAACTCAAAATAATGTCGTAGACTACTAGATTGATAAAAATGGACCGGGTGGGAGTTGAACCCACAACACCTCAGCAATGCCAGCTACTTTCTATCTGAGGGCAGCTATGGAAGGTGAAATCCATACCGTTCAAATCTCATCCGGTTCAAAACGTATCATAAATATTCTATTTTATTACCGAACATTCTACCTCCCTAGTTTAATTGCTTGCACAGTTCATACGCTCTCTGGTGTCACTATCACAAAAATTTCGTAAATCAAATGTTATTCTCTTAATTGTAATTGCAGCTGCCGCTGCTATTTTATTTATTATTTCATATCAATATTCCACCTATAATGCAAATGAAATTCTCAAAATTGCATCAGATGATGTTAGGTCTAACGCAAAAATTCAATCTCATTATCTGTCAACAATAGTAGAACAAGAGCTAGATAAGGTAACTGCAATTTTGAAAACACTGTCTGGTGCACCTGCCATTCATAATGCTGAAATTCAGCGCGCACGGGATATCATCAACCTGAGGCAAGAGACAACAAGCGATATTACTGATGGATATTTCTGGCTCGATAAAGATGGCAAACTAGTATGGTCAAGCAAGTTTGCAAATAATCAATCACTTTATGAGCAATTCAATCAAACAAATCTCGGGGACCAGATGTATTTCACTGTTCCTCGCACAACAGAGAGAACTTATTACAGCAGTGTCATTGAGTCTTCGGAAGGAGTTACAAAGATATACATCTCTATGCCAATAATTGGCGAAGGTGCAAATAATGCTACGACAACTGTTTTCAAAGGTGTTATAGTCGCAGGAATTAGGACAGACACGCTCGGTAACTTTGTCAAGAATCAAATTCCTCCGGGCTTTGAGAGTAACATTGGACTGGTAGACAAAAACGGCATAATCCTTTACACGACTAACCAGACGTATATTGGCAAGAACTATTTTGGTGAAGAATTCCAATCTAGCTTATCTGTTATCCTGTCGCCTACAGAACTTGGTGACCTTAATAACATCTTACAGCGTTCACTACGAGGCAGTCCAGGCACAGAAGACATCACACTCACTGGTCAAACAACAACCATAGCGTACAGACCTGTTATGATTTCTGGCGAACATTTGCTTACTCTATACATCACTTCACCACATCAGCTGACAGGCAGTGTGAATCTTGCGATAGATCAGCAGAGATACTTTAACCTGGTCATAATAGGATCAATAGGCGCACTTGCAGTTGGGATAGCATGTCTCATACTCACATGGAACAGAAAACTTGAGAAAACTGTGGATGCAAAAACAGCTGAATTAAGACAAGCCAATGAGCAATTGAAAATCCATGATAGAATGCAAAAAGAATTCATCAATGTAGCAGCGCACGAGCTACGAACACCAATAGTGCCAATACTTGGTTTTTCTGAATTACTGTATTCTAAGATAAAAGGGCGGCAGCAACAACAAAAAGGACAGGGGCAACAAGAAGAAGAAGAAATGTTGGAGACAATTCTCAGAAATGCAAACAGATTACATCAACTTACAGAGGATATACTGGATGTTACAAGAATTGAAAGCAACACACTAAAGCTAAAAAAAGAAAGGTTCAATCTAAACGATGTAATAGTAGATGCTGTAGAGGATTACAGAGGACAAATTGCAGATGGTAATGTAAAATTGATGTATGAACCTGGGAATAACAATACCTTCGTAGTAGAAGCAGATAGACGGCGAGTGACCCAAGTTATTTCTAATCTGCTAAATAATTCCGTCAAGTTCACAAAAGAAGGTGCTGTGACTATTACTACTACTATAAGAAGAAAAGATGTTGTTGATAGAGATAATCATGGAGAAGGAGAAGGAAGAGAAGAAGTTGTCATAGCTGTAAAGGATACCGGAAGCGGTATAGATCCCGGATTGATGTCAAGATTATTCACAAAGTTTGCTACAAAATCATATCAGGGGACAGGACTTGGATTGTTCATATCAAAAAGTATAGTGGAAGCACATGGTGGTAAGATCTGGGCGGAGAATAATAACGATAATAGTTCTGACTCTGACAGAAATCATAAAGGAGCTACATTTTATTTCACACTGCCAATTGTGGCTATGAATGAGGAGAGAAGGGAAGAGAAGAAAGAGGTGAGACTAGTCAACGACCAGCTACAATGACAAGAAGAATAACAGAATCTTGGTGGTAGATGATGAGCCTGACATCACTCACGTTGTAGAAATGGTTTTAGAAGATAACGGATTTCTAGTAGATTCATATACAGATCCTACTTTGGCACTCTCTAATTTTAAACCTGGATTATATGATTTGTTACTCCTTGATATTAGAATGCCGAAGATGAATGGCTTTGAATTGTATCAAAAGATGAAGGAAATAGATAGCAATGTTAAGATCTGTTTCTTTACTGCTAGTGAATTATTTTATGAAGAATACCGAAGAATTGAGGGACTTCCAAAAGTAGATAAGGAGTACTTTATCCAAAAGCCATTCAAAACCAAAGAGATGATACGTCAGCTAAATGAAATATTATCACATTAAAAGTAACATTATTTTTTTATCTCTCAAAAATTGAATAATATAGCTTGATTAGTTTTTACGTCATATACACTTAAGCTGCCAAAATGAACAGTCCTAATTTTTAAGACCGGATTTTCCTATCAACCTAATCACAACTAAATCATCACTTTTACAAAATTTCACCTTCCTAAAAGATTTAGGAGATATAGATTCTCATAGGTTAGGATAGACTATAAAGTTACTTTTGCAACGAACATCTACTGAGCTCTACATTGTTAAACCATGTCTACGACTGCTATGTCACGCGCAACAACTGGACCGGACTTGAACAATAGGAGTAATAATAATCACCCTTATTTTGCTCTCTGCAATTCATGCTTTTGGTGCGCATCATATCTACAGGCTATGAGCACTATTAGATGCCCGAGCTGCAAAATCCAGACTTAGAATTCATGCCTATTTGGTTAGATGAGACATTCCTTTTCCAATATGACAGAAAGTATGGACTATCGCTACAGTTTCTTACTGCATAAGGCGTTAGTTGTTATACAATATTCTAAAATTATGACTGCATATATTGTCAGCCAGTGACATAAAACCGTCAGATGTAATTAATATCTATAACGAACCTCATCACCATCGCATGACTGCCTATGGGATAACATACAGCAAAAACTTTAGCAGTATGATACCATCATAGCAAACTATGATCAATCTGTACCGCGGAGAAGTTTTGTCCGACAACTGCCAACAATGAGCTCAAATTCAATACCGCATCTTACTAGAAGGATAAAAGTGGACAAGGTGGGATGATTTGAACCCCCGACCGCAGCACCTGCTTTAAGGTCTGCTATCCATATCTGTATAAAAGAACAGATATAGAAAAGACAACGATCATTCAAATCCCACAAGTCCTTTTTGAAATGCTCCGAGTTGTATTGCATTCGATGGCGAACAGCAAAGGATAAGACTACATCAGATTAGAGAGATAGCCACTGTGTAACAGAGAGAAGGTAATTGATTGTGTTTGATGATGGTAATAATTGCGCCACACAGCACACATACAAAATTACTAGAGAACTCAAGTACCAGAATTGCCTTCTGTTTTTAAATTGCACAGCGAATGTCAGCAGAGGGAGACATGAAAGCAGAATATACGATTATGTTATAGTTAGCCGGCTTTTCGACAGAAGGGGAGTGTCAGAAATTAACGGCGTCTGCAGAAGGAATTTCAAGACGATTCTGTTAAACGCAGCTGGCTTTTCGACATGAGGAATGTGCCTGCAATTCTTTATCACTACAAGCTCCTCCATA
>JBJMEA010000086.1:0-16287 GCA_045809625.1 Nitrososphaera sp.
AGTATCTGCTGGAAATAACAGAGTGCTAGTTTCATGGTGGGAAACCAATCCAGTTACAGGATCAAGTGAATCTGTGTTAAGAGTATCAAATGATTCAGGAAAGACATTTGGTCCTATGGTTATGCTTGGTATGAATGGGACCTTAAGTGATATGACAAGCACTACCACAACAACCACTACAGCTGGCAATACAACAGAGACTACCAGCACTAGTGCAGCAACTGAACGTGGAGCTGGAAGAGCAGAATCCGTAGAGGAAGAAGCGGCTGGGGGACCTGAAGTAGCAGAGTAAATGCAGCATTACGATACCTCCAGAACCCTTTGATTTTGCCGATAACAATGACTGACTAACTGATTAGTTGGCTATATGAAAAGCGCTGATGGATAAGTGATAGGAGAGAAAAGAAAGCGATAGACGAAGGAAAAACCGAAACCAAAAACCTTGGTCTGGTTAAAACGCTTTCCTGCTGCTAGATATGTTTTGTATGCATCGTTGGATGCCCCTGAGATGATATATCGAGGGGTCACATATACACACATTATTCTGCATGTATAACAACCATTTAATGTGAAGGCGTCCGTATGCGAGCAAGCATCGTCATAGTAGCAGAGCAGTCGTATATGTATACATAACATTGCTATGCAAAGAAAAAGGCATATACTATATAGTTATTACTGTCTTATTGCTTGCTATCAAGCAAGTTAGACCGTCTATATATCATACTTGGAAAGTAGGTTTATGCAGCACGTTCTAGTACATTGAAACAAAGTCTAATACAAATAAGAATTATCTAAAAACTTAACATACCAAAAAGCGCATGTAGAACATCGCGTGAGGAGACTCGCGTAGATCGCATCCCCGTCAGCTGGTCTACTTTAGATCAGCTGGCGGGTTATGATAAAGCAGGTGCGAATCTGTCTCTTTTATACATTACAGGGCTGCAACTCCTCAATTTTGAGGAGAAAGACCCAATAACTGCCGATGCACATAACAGTTTGCCTAAATTCGAGAGAGAGTTCGTAAAATAGTGAAAGGTTATGTTAATTACCTTGAAAGGAAAATGAGAGCATTAATCCAAATATGTGTCCTAGTATTCTTGGATATTCAATCAAAGACCTCTGATTAACCTAATGACCTTTTATTAAAAATATCTGATATGAGCTATCTTCCCTTTCTTGTCAATCCTCTTCCTTTCTTGTTGGAGTTGATTCTAACCTCTATCTTTCAACTTATGAAATGTATTGAGTTAGCTGTTTGTAATGATTACTTTAGAAAAGTCAGGTTGTTCGTTCTTCGTCAGGTTTGTGACTCACGAGATATCTGCGAAGGAAGTTGTTTTGGGCTGGCAGATAAGATATTAAGATTGTAATTCGGTTCTTTAATACCAAATTATTATTATCATGAAAAACTAGAACAAAGTAAAAGAACATAACTCATCAACATTCGTTATTCCGTATATGAGTTTTTCATGATTTTTTCATATATTTCATTACTGCTTTATTTCTCGTTGTACTGTCTGCGTTGAGCAAATAATGGGATGAAATACAGAAGCAGAATTGACATAATAAGCCAAATTCTAGATGCTGCAAATGGCAGTGGCGGCACTACGGGGAGCAAGATAGCGGACAGGGCTTTTCTTAACTCTCGCCAGTTGAAAGAGAACTTGACGGCTTTAGTTGAAAGTGACTTCCTTCGCCATGATGGATTTACCCATACATTCAGAATTACTGAAACAGGTTTAAGATTTCTTAAGCTATACAATCAGATAAATGACCTGATAAAGGAGGATGATGAACCACCATGAAAGATTCAGATGCCCAGATAAAGAAGAGATCTGACAGCATCCAGCTTTATACCACCAACCTTTTTGGCTTTTTGCATAAAGTTCGTATTAATCTGTAAATAGACTTATTGTGATAGAATTATTGTGATAGCTTCGACCGTTGTCGCAACTAGAGAGAAGCATTATTCCTCTCTCGGATAATCTTTAATCTGATTCTTTTTCTTGATTTGAGCCTAGTAGCTAATTATATTCTACTCAACTTCAGAAATACCTTATTCTGTTATGGCATTGGAAACTTTTTGCAATGCTGTCCTGTTTTGGAAAATGGATGCAATGGTCTCCACTAAAATCTAATATGAATCCATCTACTAAGAAATTACAAGGAGAAAAAAGAGGAGGTTAGACAACAGACTAGCATGCCATCAACACCATCAATAAATACACTCACCCGTATGGGTGCTACCGTTAAAGATTTGTTCATCCAACTCTATGACCTCTCACCTCCAGAGCTCGACATCTTGTTTATGCTCATTAGCAGAGAAAACGGCGAGCCACCAATGACACTAGAGCAGATATCAAAAGCGATGGATAGAGATAAAAGTACGACATTTAGGTCATTGCAAAAATTGGTTACTATAGGATTAGTAGTCAAAGAATCCAGGACGATAAAGGATGGAGGCTACTTTCATGTCTATAGTGCTGTGGATAGAGAGACCTTCAAGAAAGAGACTGAGAGAAAGGTAAAAGAGCTACAGAAGAGCCTTGACCGTTTGTTAAAGAAGTTTGAAAGCGAGATGCAGGATGCTATTTCGGACATGTATACAAGGTAACAAGACAATGCCTCTTTTTTTGTTTTTCACTCTAATTTTTAGAGTTTGCTAAACTATTCTACCGCTTCAATACGTGAGGTTGTTTCATTAGTAGATATACATGAATGAGAACACAATTTATTGCTCAACAAGAGCATTTGAAGAATGAGGATATATATCGCTAAACGAAGCAATTCTGATACCTCTATCCTTTAGAATATCTACAAGTCTGGTAAGAAGCTGAAATCTCTCGCTATCTACTTCATTGATAGGCTTTCCAGTAGTTGTGTTAACTTGGTTGAAGTCTGAAGGATGTAACCTAACGTGTGCAAAACCATTTTTTGCTATACCTTGGTCTATTAACTTCAATGATTCCTCTACTGACCTATCTCCAAACACCCCCTCGGTTCTTAATCTAAGAAAGGAAGCAAGAAATGGTGCATGATATACTAAAGGCTTTTGATCACTTACAATACTAACCTCTAACTTTGAAGCATTGGTTGTAACTAACGTTGGATTCTTGTAAGGATTGGTTGTTTTCTGCTCTACATCGGCATGTGTGGAAAAGAGGTGGATATTTAGATCACTCATTGCTTCTATTGTATGAAGATTAAAATCGTTGAATGGCGGAATGAAAATATCTGCTCTTTTGCCAAATAGATATTCCAGTCTTGCATTCGCTATGCTGAAATCATTTTTCTGTTCTTCTCTGGTTAATTGTGAGTAGTGGACGTGCCTGTAGCCATGTATTGCAAGTTCAAATAAGTTCTTGTCAAGACCCTCCTCAACTTTATGAAATACTTCTAAATTCGAACTATTTGCTAACTGGCTAACTACTATAGAAGCTGTAAACGGCAGGTTCTCAGAGATAAAGTAGTCCATGGTTGCCAATTGCACTTTGTTAAGCCCATAGTCTGCGATATCATCCATTGCGAAAATAACGCAGTTGCATGGAGTATAAGCAGCGTAGGCTGCACCAGAATAATAAAGCTCTAGAATGATAGTATGAGCAAACAAACCTAACGCAATTAAAAGGACCATTGATATTCTGGTGATCAAATTGGTATCTTCTTACGCCTCAAACATCCTCCATAATATATTTGATAGATTTAATCAATTTCTTCTTCGTCGTTTTTCTGGGCCATTATTAGATTATTTTCCAATAATGAGGGATCAAAATCATATGTGGGCCTCTGTTAACTTATTGCCGGTTCGTGCAATAATGAGGCAATTTTACCGCAGAATCGACGAAAAGTTATCCGGTGCTTCAGCAATGATTATTTTATGCTGTATCTGCGCATCCCCTCTTCTGTATTTCCCAGATCTTCTTTCTGCGACCGCTTAATGATTTCTTTTGCTCTTTCTGGTCCTGTCTTTTGAAATATTGCTTAATCATTTGACTGAGAAGGCATAATCCAATCCAGTAGCATAGGATGATAAATGATACTTTCTCCAACATGTGAAATAAAAAGATAGTGAATTAATCCAATAAGTTGTTACTTTATCTTTGATTTTCTTTTACCATCATATCGCGCAGACCCTAAAAACTCATTGTGCAGGTTCACTATTGTAACCAATCGGACAGATATGCATTTTCAGATTATAATGACTAAATATAATGATGGACCAACAAGTTTATGGTTAATGAAGTGACAGATCCTACAATCAGTCTTCGAGAGGTGTCGGGCTGGATGGATACCATTAATGAATCTGTTCACACAAGCGATGATCATGATATTGGCGATATTGAGGCAGTAAATAGAGATTTCATTGTGGTAAAGAGAGGATTCGTAAATGTCCATCGCTACTATATACCGATAAGTAAGGTGCAGGGCTGGGACGGTAGTGTACTCTGGCTCAGCATTCCTGAAGAAATGCTCAATACAAACTACGAAAGAGATACAATACCTGATCCCTCTCTCTATTATGTAAAAGGTGAAGAGGAAAAATATACCGGCACTCAGTGGAAGGAATTTGCAAGGATAGAGCCAAGATATTCTGCTTCCAAATATGTTGTTACACCAAAGGGAACAAAAGAAGAACCGGTGGTCTACAGGTGTGTCTTATGCGATGCTACATTTAGGACAGATGAAGAGTTTAGCATGCATGTTGCAACTCACTAAGACTCTCTGATGTAATAAAACGCTATATTCTCCTTTTATCCCTCTTCATTGACTTCTAGAAAAACTCTCTGCAATTGTCTGGACATTCATCTTACTATTTTTAACCCTCTATCTTCACCATTCCTCCTTGGGTGTTGTAATATTATGTACTAAAAACGGAAGGATGGTGGGTGTGAGTATAGGAGTCCGCGACATGTATAAATTCATAACGTGGATGACCATTAAGGGAAACACTCCCGCTCGTATATTGTCAGCTTGAAATAAGGATATGCTTCAATTGAATCTGAAATACAATGCCTATTTTAAGCAGGAAATAAAATCAGAGGTTTGAGCCGCCTAGAAAATCGACTTCTACGTCATATAGTAGTATTGCTGTTGGCCAAGGATTGATTTCAGAAATTTTTTATCGCTATGACAGAGCTTTCATCATTTAGTAGCGCCTGCAGGAACAGCAACAACTCTACTGCTATTATAATTACAATAAATCCGGCTTAGCTTCATTCACTCCACTCAGCTTTATCTATCTCTCTTTAATGGTAATAATTTCTTGAATCCTCATTGCGCTTTCAGGTGCATTCCGCCGCCATTACAAAAAGACGTTCTTGCTTTAGGATCTCTATATATTCCTCCAGTACTTTTACTGCCACGCCAAATTCCAAAGTCATGCTCTTGTGCTCCAATAACTTTTGATTCTTTGTTGTATATACTGAGGTAAGAAGAAGTCTGCAAAATAAAATGGAAAAAGCGACAAAAGAATGTACAAGATTATATTCAAAGTGAATCAACAAAGGATTTTACAAATGTCTAACAACTCGGAGATAAAATATTGACCTGTAAGATGTGCATAAACTCAAATGCATCTTATAAAATGTTAGATTAAAATACAATCGTAAATAGGAATAAGGGAGTTTATTGCTGCTGCGGCGTACTAGTGAGTTGGTATGAAAAGTAGCTATGGTAACAGTATTTGTGGATCTTGGTCGGTAGAATTGATGATAGTCCACTTTACTTCTGTATGATTTTATTATACTATGTTACTAGATGTGGCCCAAATGTTTGATCATTCTTCTCTGATGAATTCTAGACTCTGAAACATATGTTGTACCTCTGGTGGGGGGCTACCTGAAGGTATTGTTACTGCAGGGCCTTGATAACTTATAGAAACCCCTGATAAGACCTGTCTCAGGCCCGTTACAGGCTTCTCTGGAATAGTTGCTAGGATTGTATAGCTTCTCATATCTGCGAGTCCCAGATTAGGCCGATATGTCAATTCTGTAAGCTTGGCTGGTACTGTTCTTATTGTTGTGTTTGGATTCCCTAGACTGGTGATATTGATCTTGATGTCTGAGCTGTTTATAACGTGAATGTTAGTATAATTACGTCCTTGCATTTCCTCTAGTGTGAATGTCAAGAAATCGTCGGGTGTGATGCTGGTTGGATCTTCAATGCTCTCAAATTCGGGTCTGTGACCCAAACGATCACGTAGAAATTCTACAGCTGTTTCAGATTGCTCACAGTTATACAACCCTCCAGTACTTAGCACCGCCTCTTGCCTAGGACAAATTATTGCAAGTATTGTAAAACCTGCTTCATTTGCAGTACGAAAGTTAGGAAGATGAAGATTGTCAATATTCTCTACTACCCAACCATCTGGCACATCCACTCTAAATCCATCTTCTGTGTTTTGAAATGTTCCGTTTTGAGTCACTACTGGTAGGCTAGGCATTGCTTGAGCATTTGCTATTCTTATGCTGAGAGCAAGAAGTGAGGCAACAGTAATACTTGCTAGAACTATTATTATCTCTATTTCCCTTTTATATATGCGCGATCGCAATAGCATAATTGGTTTGGCAATACTGTGCATATCTAAACCCACTTAAAGTTATAATCTAATTTTTCCATTGATTAAAGCTAATAACGCTTGTTTGGATTAGCAGATTCAAAGAATGAACTCTACCACAGTAGTATATTGCACTATCTTTCATCCTACATTCTAAACATGTCCTCATAGGTTGCTGCTAGTAGCGCTAGCGATGTATCTCTGTTTGCTAAATCACGATTTATTGGGTATTGTTGTCACCTAAAACTCAAGAATACCAAAATATTACACATAAGCATTCAGATCTAAATTATACAATAGAACTTTTTAATTGTGAAATATGATGATTTAAAAAGCCCATGAGAGGGCTTTTTTCGGTTGTGAGAAAATTTAAGCTTATATTCTGAGATGATATCAATATTTCATCTCAGAGGATATGAATGTCAAAAGCATATCCTCATTCTAGGCCATTCTTTGAGTCACTATAGAATTTCTTAGTGATTTTCTTAAGGTCTATCTTTGATGTATCACTTGACTACCTGAAGATCCGCAAGCAACTTCTCTATGCTTGTGAGTGCTCTGCCCTCGTTGTCCGCAATTTGTTGCTGAGCTGGCGGATTCTCCATGTAGTCCGGAATCCGAGCAGCTATTCTCTCTTGGTAGGTGGGAACATGTTCGTTTTGGTAAAAAACTCCAATCGGAATCCTATTGCCCCATTCATTTGATTTCTCAATTACCTGAGACATCTTCTGATTTATCTCTTCTGGGCTGTGCACTTCGCCATCGTAGCCTGTTTCTTCTAATTTGTACATCCTCGGTATAGCCTTGCCAGCTTTCGCATCAATGTTGTCAAGGCCCTGAAACCATTCTTTGGTATTGATGTCGTTATATGTAGGGCATGGCTGTAACACGTCAATGAATGCAAGTCCATTATGATTAACTGCCCTCTTAATCAACTCCTTTAAGTGGCGGACATCGTAAGAATAGCCTCGAGCAAGAAAAGTAAAGCCTGCAACGAGTGCAAGTGCTATCGGATTGACAGAATTGTTAACGTTTGGTTGTGGCAGTGACTTTGTTTTCATACCTAGCTTGAGCGTAGGCGCCGCCTGTCCCTTTGTCAATCCGTAGACTGCATTATTGAATATGATATAGACTAGGTCAACATTTCTTCGTCCTGCGCTGACTAGATGACCTGCACCAATTCCAAGACCATCGCCATCTCCACCTACTGCAATAACGTTAAGCTCAGGATTTGCAAGTTTTGCTCCTTGTGCAAATGGAAGCACCCTGCCGTGCAGTGTATGGATGCCATATGTCTTTATAAAATGTGGTGTCTTGCCTGAACACCCTATGCCGGAAAATATTGCAGTTTTGTATGGCGAAAGCTGTAGATCTGCAAGCGCCATCTGGATGGCATTCAATATTCCAAAGTCGCCACAGCCCGGACACCAATCATTGTGAACATCTGTCTTGTAATCTGATAACTTAAGCGCCACTTGTCAACACCAGCCTCCTTGGAGCATCTCCATGTATTATGCTCTTTACACCATTATAAACCTCTTCAAGTGACATCGGTCTGCCATTATATTTTACGATGCGGTAGTTGGCTTCTAAGCCAGTCTGCTGGCGTACTAGAGAGCTCAGCTGACCGGTGTAATTCATCTCTATATCGATTATTGTCTTGGCATCTTTTAGCATTGATTTGATGAGCTCTGATGGAAATGGGTGCATAAGGCGAATTTGGGTAAATTTGACTTTGATACCTTCGGCTGCAAGTTTGTCCATAGCGTCCAATATTACACCCTTGGTTGAGCCCCAACTGACTAGAACTATGTCACCACTGCCATAAGCTACTGCTTTATCTTCGTCTGGTATTTCGTTTATTGCAATATCCAACTTAGTCATTCTCTTGTCCATCATTTGCACTCTCATCTCTGGGTCTTCAGTGATGTGTCCTTCCTCGGTGTGCTCATCTCCGCTATTCCAGAAAATCGCATTTTCTGTGCCAAGCACAACCATTGGGCTTATAGGACCGTTTGATAGTTTGAAGCGGAGGTAGTTACCAGCTACTCCTTTGTCTTCTTCTGTTATCTGCTTTATCCTCAAACCTCTGTTAATAGTAACCTTGTTGACATTGAAGTTCTTGCAAGTGATGAGGCTATTTGCTATTGCCTTGTCTAGCATGTGTATTACTGGCATTTGGTAACGGTCTGCAAAATTAAACGCCTTTATAGTATCATAAAAGCTCTCTTCTATGTCTCCAGATGCAATTACTATCCTTGGAAACTCTCCGTGACCCGCGTTAATTGCAAAGTTCAAATCTCCTTGCTCATGTCGCGTCGGAAG
The DNA here is from genome assembly GCA_045809625.1 of Nitrososphaera sp. Taxonomy (GTDB): domain Archaea; phylum Thermoproteota; class Nitrososphaeria; order Nitrososphaerales; family Nitrososphaeraceae; genus Nitrososphaera. Next base: position 8,882 of record JBJMEA010000086.1, read on the forward strand.
TCCTGTAGAAGGACCTGCTCTCTGATAGAGAGAGATTACCACGGGTACTTCATTCATGCCAGCCCAGCCAAGTGCCTCTGCCATCAATGAAAACCCTGGTCCTGATGTTGCGGTGGCAGTACGGACACCAGTAAGGGCACTGCCAATTGCCATTGTGATGGCTGCTATTTCATCTTCTGTCTGTATGACAACCGTTGAGCCTTTCTTGCCAGAATCATAGAGATCCAGTATCTCATTTGACTCAAGAAACTCACTATCGTCTGATGCAGGAGTAATCGGATAGTAAGTCTGAAAGCGACATCCTGCAACCATCTTGCCTAGAGCAGACGACTGGTTGCCCTGCACTATTATCATGTCCTTCTGTGCGGGCTTTACCATTAGACGGTATCTGAAATTGCTTCCTGCGAACCTTGCCTTGGAATAGTTGTATGTGTGAACTGAAGCCTGTACGTTCAGATCGGCCACCTTCTTCTTAGTGCGAAAGATGAATTGAATGGCTCTCGCTAAAACCTCACTATCAAAATCCGTTATTGCCATTGAAGCTGAAAGTGCCATGACGTTAACCATACGAGTCAGCCTGCTGAGTGCAGGATCGTTTGCCTTTTGAGCAAACTCCTGCAAAAGCTGGAAAAATGGAATAGGAAATAAGATTACTCCGCGTTTTTTGGCATAATCTAGCGCATCCTGCACTGTAAACCCAAGTCCAGACTTCTGCAACACCTTTTTAATGCGCGCAGTCGCTAAGTCATCAACGCTAGGCACCTCATCAATCAAGGTGCGGACTATGTCTGAATCGTAGATTATAGCACCGCCCTGAGTTACCTCTTGAAAATGGCGAAAGATGGTTTCAGCATCAAATGAAACGAGCATGTTGATCTCGTCAACATGAGAACGCAAAGGCTCGTCGCTCACTCTTACCGTAAAATAACTATGCTCACCTTTGATGTTAGAATAGTACTCCCTCTTGCCAAATACCTGCATACCACCTATAGCACAGGCACGGGAAAAAATATTCGCTACAGAATCGACTCCACTTCCTTGGGCTCCACCTATTACCCAACTCAGCGAGTTCGTAATAGTCTTTTCCAACTTGAATTCTTCACATGACCTTCTTTTAATGGTTTAGAACTATCCACCGCCAGTGGCGGCATCATAGAGACAACACTCACATGAATCCTTTTGACCACAATAAGGACAGACGCACATGCATGCATCAATAGGGTTGCCGCAATTTTCGCAATTCACTTCTTCAATACTGCTGCCTGTCATCTTTTTCGTAATGTTTCTCATGCAGGTAAACTAATTATACTTTTTTACCTGACTGTGACTGATTTTGCTAGGTTCCTAGGGAAGTCTGGGTCCGCATTGTTTTGCAGTGCAAGGTAGTAAGAGAACAACTGCAGGGGAATGATTTCAACCAATGGATACAGCAAGTCATTATCTATCTTCGGAATCTCTATCATAGCATCATAAATGTCATTTGGTACATTAGAAATACCGATTATCTTGGCGCCCCTTGCCTTCACCTGAGAAGCGCTAGAAAGCATATCAATATAAGTCCTGTCGTCGGGATTGAGCACGAAGACGACTGCATTCTTATCCATTAGAGCAAGCGGACCATGCTTTAGCTCCCCTGCCGCAATTCCTTCTGCGTGTACGTAAGCTAGCTCTTTCATTTTCAGTGCCCCTTCAAGTGCAATTGGAAAATGAATGGACCTGCCAAGGAGGTAGATGTCATTTACCTTTGGCATCATCATGTTGACTAGTCTTTCGATACTTCCTTGTTGTGCAAGCATCTTTGATATCTTGTCTGAAATTACCTCTCTATCAAAGCCAATCTTGCCTCCACTAATTCTGTCAAGTATTGCATAGGCAAGTGATACTTGACCTGTAAAGCTCTTTGTAGCTGCAACACCGATCTCAGGACCCGACTTGATACTCAGGGAAACATCTGCAGTTCTTGCTAGCGAGGATGTTTGAACGTTTACAATGGATAATATTTTTGCCCCGGCTTCTCTTGCGAATTTGGTTGCTGAAAGTACGTCTGCGGTCTCGCCACTTTGAGATATCGCAATAATTGCTGTATCTTTGTCTATTGAGTCCATATTGTACTTAAATTCACTTGCCATTACTGGCTCAAATCGCTTTTTCAAAAAGCGGGAGCCCATCATAGAGATTATTAGTGAAGTATGATAGCTTGATCCGCTACCAGTTACAAGGATGTTGCTAGCATTTACAATTGAGTCGCAGAATGCCTTTATCTTGTGCTCATCTTGGTATGTGGCGGCCTTGACGCTCGTGCGTTGCTCAAATATTTCCTTGATAGTATAATGTGCAAACTCGCCCTTATTGGCGTCAGCAAGCTCCCATGCAACCTTAGTAACACTCCTAGTCACTGGCTCCCCGCTGAAATTGACAGTACTGATGCCTGACTTGTCGATTATTGCCATGTCCCGATTATCAAGAAACATTGCTTGGTCTGTGTACTGCAAAAAGCCGAGCACGTCACTTGATGCATAATATGTATTGTCCGAAATCCCAATGACTAGTGGCTCATCAAGACGAGCACATGAAAGTGTGCCATTTGCAAACATGGCCACAAAAGCATACGAGCCTTCAAGCCGATTTACTGTTTCCATCATTGCATGCTTGATGTCTCTGCCTATGTTGTAATAGTCTTCAAGCAAATGAGCAATGACCTCGGTGTCTGTCTCGCTTCGGAATATGTGCCCCTTCTTAACTAGCTCTTCCTTGAGCGGTAGATAATTCTCAATTATTCCATTATGGACGACTGCGATATTGTTGTTGCAGCAAGAATGCGGATGAGCATTGTAATCGGTGACACCACCATGAGTCGCCCACCGAGTATGACCTATACCGATGTAACCTTCCATTCCTGCAAGGTTAAGACTACCGTTTACTTGACCTACCTTGCCGATCCCCTTTCTTACGGAAATTTTATTAGTTGAAAGCGTCGCTACCCCAACACTGTCGTAGCCTCTATATTCCATCCTCTTGAGACTCTCGACTAATGTTGGCGCAACAATATCCTTACTAATAATGCCAATGATAGAACACATAACTCAATCTCTGGATAGAGGGCTTTTATCTATTGAGTGTTTATACTCTGGGTTTATTTAACTAAAAAATCAGAGATAATTTTCCTTCATAGTTAGTTCATTACAAGATTATATAAAAATAATATAGTGACAGCCTCAACCTATAATTTGCAGAGAATTACGTCAGAATACTGCCATCATTTTTTTGATTTATTATCAAGCTTTGGAATTTCATAACAATACAGACAGATATAACTATTTTTTTATAACGATTATATAATTTAAGTTAGCAGAATTATCGCCCCTGTATAACGAAATAGCAAGCTATCTTTAACTTCGACTGGTCACAATATCGTCTTTGGTCTATTTAAGGCAAAAGTCCATTTTGTATAAGAACTGCAATCTGACATACTTTTATTCAAAGCTGCATCATAGTAGGCGTTGAAGATTTACCACTTTAACTGCCCCGCCTGCCGCTATGAATCAAAGCACCCTGTTGGTACTCCTGGCATGAATCAGATTTTTACTGATGTTAATAACGAATTTGCTCAATATGGGCTATTTGTGTGCAGAAAAGAACTTGCACTGGTGCATGCAGATGTATTGGACGCACATTTTGACAACAAGTGTCCGGCAGATAAGACTCACCTCGAACCGGTAGATGATCCTGAGCATCTCAAATGCCCTCGATGTGATAAAGAGTTGAAGGTTGAAGAGATCAAACCATTGGCGGCTCCCGATGGATCCGCTGAATAATATATAATTCATGGTTTTGTTCCTTTGTCGAATGCTTCGTCCGCCGTTGGGAATAGTTGGTATCATATTCTTATATATCCGTGACTTTACAATGCGATGGAAGTCTTTATCCCAGTATTTAGTGATAACAATCTATTCCTTATCGTCTTTTTGAATAAAAAATATTGCACCAGCAAGATGTGCTTAAGTGAGGCAATTGATTCAATTAATTTCCTTCTTTCACAACAAAAAATCTTTTTTCCATCATGGGTATCTACAATATCATTATTTTCCTACAGTATGTTGATCACTAATTCTCTTTTCAAAAGAGGTTTTGCATCCTGCCTAGTTAGTCAATTGTTCTTGTGATTCTTTATTCTGTAATTCAAATTCTGGTTTTTCATAAATGGAATGTATTTCGTTTTTGATAAATTCATTTTTAGATTTTTTATTCTTCGTTATGCTTTCGTAATTCGTGAGTCAATTTACTGTCTTATTCCGATTACACAATGAAGCATACTTTCTTAATCTGAGTAGGAATACCTTTGCAGTTATTACACTTATCAGTCTTTGTTGTTCCTTAATGTTAGTAACTAAAAAGTTTCATCCCAGTTCTCCTCTTTCAATAATCCGCATTGCCAATAGTCTAAAAAGGCCTTATTTGCTTGAGGTCAATTTTGATACTCTTATCAACACTTTAGCGATAGATAACTTCTTATATTTATTTTTCTTATTAAATTTAGACGACGAAAGAATCAACAGAACTATTAAATACGTTATGGACATGTTTACATCGAATGACGGTAACAAAAATACATGTTATAGCGGTAATAGCAACGATAGTGATGATTGCAACAACCACAACAATGACCAGTTTTTTGAGTGTCACTCCCGCACTTGCTACTCCACTTACCTTTGGTACGTCTGGACAAGCAGGTAATGACACGACTTCCGATACAACAATAACATCGCCTATGGTGGGACAACAGCAGCAGAGTATTTACATAACCAAGGATGGCACAAACTCATATATTCTGTTTGGTGGCTCAACTAGTGTAAGCAGCTTTGATACAACTTACAGAATTGCGGGACAAAGAAGTGCCATAAAGTCAGCAGAGAACCTGATTGTAACTACCGTCACAGATGATTTTAAGGAATCTCCAACAATAGGGTATGTAGAGGCAAGTAATATGACTAATGCGACTAGTGCTGCAGCTGGAGCTACTCTTCCAAACCCATTTGCAAGTCCTGAGCAGATAAGCGAAAGAATCACAAGCGAACTTAGTAGAGTGATTGGTGAAGTAGAGAACAATACACCACAAGGCCAACTTGTAGAAATAAAGTGCGACTTTGGGATGACATTAGATGATATGAGATGCCACACTGTTCCATCGACAGGAGCAGGCAGCTCAGCAGGCATGACATCTACAAACACTACAGGCACTACTGCGAATGCTACAGAATCTATGTCCCAGCTGGGATAAAGTTAGAACAAAAGAACGAAGTACACAAATCACCAATTCTTATTTTTTCATTTATGTTGCAATTTTATTAGGCACTTCAGATTTAAATGGTTCTTGAAGGTCAAATAAGTCAATGCAGCAATAGTGTGTGTTTCTCTCTGTTGTATTTTCTCTACTTCTTCATTTAATTGATTGATTGATAGATTAGATTATTACACTCTTTGATATAAGGCCCATGGGTTTATAGTTGTAAAATCGATTGAGAAGCTTCAACTTTAGAATCATAAAAATGCTGTCTTTAACTAGGATTACCTATAATTGGTTGTATGTTAAGATCCTGTATGCACTATGATGGTCGATGAAAAGAAAAATAAAGATTGTTTGTGTCAGAATCTGGAGTAAGAAGAAGAAAAGTGTATTAGTGCTAAGCAGCACGCAAAAGCCAGTTTGAAATAAATCATACCAAGTATGGCTTCTGATGACAAAAAATATGAGCACGCAAAATACAGATTCTTCAAGTGAGAAAAGGAGATCAGTATGAAGGCATGATCGGTAATTTTTTAATAAAACAAAAACTGACTTACTGGCGCGATTGCCCTATCATTGAGACCGTGGAAGTGTTATAGCTTTTTATTGCAACCGATGACTAATTAGAAAAAGGATTAATCTCAAACCTTCGAAATTCATGTTCAGATCTAACTTACCTTAGCACGTCGGACCAAATAGTCTATAAGACGCAGAGGAATGATGCTATAAACATATTGCATCCCCTATCATACAGAATAGCTCCCTCTATTGTAATGACAATTTTTTACAGTTCTAGTTTTGATTTCAACCGATGCTTACGGGCAGGGAATGGGGCATAACCTTCCACAATCAAACCTAGCAGGTAGAGAAGTGTTTCTAAGCTTTAATGCACCTTCGGTTGCTAATCCGTCTGAGGAAGTTGATATGTCGTTATCATTTATGGATAAGGCAACAGGCAAGAATGTAAATCATGTCACATACTTTTTGACTATCGTAAATCCTCAAGGAAACCAGACATTCTCAGAAGTGCTCCATGGACATGATGGAACTGTTACCTTACAGTTCAGGCCAGGTGAGAATCCATACAGAGTAAATGCTAACTATGACAACCTTGCTGCTAGTTATGTTCCAGATCAAGCAGGGATAATAACGGTCACAGGCCCTGTCCTTGCAGAACAGGGAACATATACAGTGAATATTGAAGTAAATGGTATAGACTATGATAATAGTTTCCTTCCAGAGCCTATAAAATACCAGTATCCCCTTACAGTAGCAGCATCTCAGAAGTTCCCTGTTTCATATCAAACCATGAATTTCAATGTCAACATATCCTCTCCTGTATCGATACAGAATGTGACACTAAAACCTGAAAGTAAACAGCTTACTATTCAATATCCCAGTGGAGAGTGGCAGCATCTTGACAATTTCCAAGTTTATGTTAATATTCCAAAACAAATGATGTCTGAGCCCTTTTCAGCGATGTTTAATGGAATGGCTCTCAATGTCAGCCAGGTGCATAGTGACAACGGAGTAACATCTCTTTTTCTCAATGGTAGCCATCTTGACCCGATGAATATGGGAAACCAAACATTAGAAGGCAGAGGGGGCATACAGAGAACGGATAAGGATCAAACATCTACAGTCGCAGACATGCAACACAATGCGCTAATATTACGGCGGCCACAACAGTCCCAGAATTTTCATCAAGTCTCCCATTAGTCGCTGCTGCTGGATTCTTTGTGATCGTCTTCTTTTTCTCACAGAAGAGAAGGTTTGGAGTTTGAAATATTCATCATTTGCAGTTCCAGCTCCTGCTACATTGTATATTAGTAGCCCTTACTCTATTGGTTGTTTAATTGATCTTTCTATTAATTTTTAGAATGTAGCAACAATTTTGGAATTCATACCAAAGTCTCCTAAAAAGGCGACTGTATTGTCTCAATAAGAACATTACAATATGACTAACATATTATGTATACAGGGGAGAGAGCAGCAAAAAATAAAGGGAATAAAGAAGGTGAGTGAGATACGTCGTTCACGCACACGCATTCTTTATCCATCATTGATGTCTTCTACATGCTACCGCTTAGTACCACGATTGGGTATTGAAGAAGAAAGAAAT
>JBJMEA010000087.1:0-4000 GCA_045809625.1 Nitrososphaera sp.
GTCTCAAATATTAAACCGCCTTCTCTAGATGGAATCTGAAAAGAATCTGGAAAATTACTTAAATAATCAAGAATAAGTTCTCTCTTTCATGAAGTCTAAAGGAGGTTTGCACAACAACAATGGTAGTAGATGAGAAGAAGCTGAATGAATTTATTGAAAAGGTTGGGAACGAATGGGGAGCATCAATCGGTGCATTGCTTACTTTTGTAGGTGATAGGCTTGGTTTGTTCAAAGCCATGGCTGGCGCTGGTGCATTGACTCCCGAAGAGCTAGCGAAAAAGACAGGCACACATCCAAGAATAATAAGAGAATGGCTTGCAGCTCAAGCTGCTGGTGGTTTTGTTACATACAATCCTTCTGCAGGTACATATACTCTCCCAGAAGAGCAGGCTCTTGCGTTAACAGATGAAAATAGCCCTGCATACATACCAGGCTTCTACCAAATTATGGCAGGACTTTACAAAGACCAAGAGAAAATCATTGATACTTTTCGAACTGGAAAAGGTCTTGGATGGGGAGACCATCATCATTATCTCTATGAAGGAACAGAGAGGTCCTTCAAACCTTACTACATTGCAAACATAACAACAAACTGGATTCCAGCGCTGGAAAGTGTTGAAAACAAGCTTAGGAGAGAGGGTGCAAAAGTAGCAGACGTTGGATGCGGTCATGGAGTATCGACAATTCTCATGGCAAAAGCATACCCTAATTCTCAAATCATAGGATTTGATTATCACAGACCATCCATTGAATGGGCAAGAAAGGAAGCAGAAAAAGAAGGCTTGAAGAATATAACATTCGAAGTGGCGGGGTCGACAGACTATCCTGGCGACGATTATGACTTGGTAACGTTCTTTGATTGCTTCCATGACATGGGAAATCCATCTGCAGCAGCCAAGCATGTGCTGCAAACATTGAAAAATAAGGATGGCACTTGGATGCTAGTAGAGCCTTTTGCCAATGATAAGCTAGAGGACAATTTGAATCCAGTTGGAAGGCTAAACTATGCTGCATCCACTGTGGTCTGTGTTCCTGCGTCTTTGAACGAAAATGGACCGGCATTAGGAGCACAAGCAGGTGAAGGAAGAATAGCGGGAATAGTAAAATCGGCAGGTTTTTCAAAGTTCCGTCGGGCAACTCAGACCCCTCTCAACTTGGTCTTTGAAGCAAGACCATGAGCTCTCAACCAGATGACTACTATACTAAGACCCGCATTTCCGCGGTGGAACGGGTGGGATTTGAACAGTATATCTATTGTTACTTTCTAAGCAACAACAACAGGATTTTAAAAAGATAAAGCTGCCAAAGGTTTTAAATTGGGATTCCACTGACTATCCCAAAAAGAATATCGTGAATATGGCGTGAATATGGGCAGAGATGAAAGAGCCTTCAAATTGCAGATAGATAACAAACGAAAATTGTATTAATAGTATAAGTTAAAAAGATGGTAGTAGTAAAAAATTTCATGGGAAGGTTCTTGGCTACTACTATTGTTTACTTACGCTATCCTCCGCCTAAGCCTACATTAAAGTCTAATATGCATTGACGCAGCTGTACACTCCATCGGTTTGTGAATACTTGTTCCGCCCCTGGCAGGCATCCTAAAAATTCATCGACTTTCTCATTGGTTCCATTGTCTTCTAAAATTGAAGCTAAAGCTCTCTGTTGTTGCCCTATTCCTCCTATAACTCCTATTGTTGATATGACGACTATTGTTGCTATACCTGCAGTAATTGTCAATAATTTTTTGCTCTTTATTACTATATTCCCTTAGATGAGGGTCAAATTACGAATCTATCCTTTATGGGCAATTATACTACATTGATATAGCAGTTTCATCTTATTTATTAAATTCTTTTCACCTGTTTACCTATTTTACAAATAATTTGTGCGTTTAGACTCCAATTTCAATGGTACTATTGTAGCGAAACCTAGGTTTTTACTATTAGCAGAATCCGGATGATTGGAAAGCATATTGAGGTCGTGGGTTCAATTCATCCCACCCGGTCCATTTCTTCTATTCTGGTAAAATACGGTATTAAATTGAGCTCGACTCAGCTTAAATAGATCTTAATCGACATCTACACAAACCAACCTCTGTCTTTTTACACACTTACTTTTGAAGAATTGAATATAATAGATATTGATCGATTATCCTTTATATGAATGGCGAGTTTTTAGTTTGTATAGCCTATTTTTTTATTTACCCTGTTCTAAGCGCGCCTAATCTACCAGTCACTCATATAAAGTTGCATGACTACTGAAATACTGCCAGGAAAATTAAGCGCAAACCGCACCGTTGATGCGGAATCAACAGTCGTAATCGAGAAAAAGAAAGAGAAGAGGCTAAGACGAGGAACTCTATCTCTGTTTCTGCTAGCTGTTGGGCTAGGAGCAGTTGCATTGGCTAGCATAACTTTACTTGCACCTGTGACTTTTTATGGTCGCGTTACCAGCCCTGGCGGTATTGACGACAATAGTGGTAGTAGTGGTGGTGGCGCAGCAGTCATACCTACTGCACTGGGAGCTTCTGCTACAGCAATAGATGGTAAAGGCATAGCGATTGAGGCTAACGCTGTGACTAAATCTGGTGAGATCATTATGACAGGTTACTCAGACAGCAGCTATAGCACAGAACTGCGTTGTTCAATTGACTCACTACCCACTTATTGCAGTGGTGGTCCAGTTACTATTTCGGGACTTCCTACTGGAAAACATGTATTCACTATAGCAGAACCTGTGCGTGATGAATTATCAGTTCACTCCTTCAGCTGGGAGATATCGGGGTAACTGGTAGTAGTATTTCTAAGCAAGCTTGCGAGAAAGCCGACATAGAAGAAGCAAAGAAGACAACAACACTGCTTCTTCAAATCTCACTCTTTTTTCTCCCAATAGTGGGTTATGCGTATATATTCTGAACCCGAAAACGCGATAAAAGGATGGCAGGAACTTGTAATTGCTCTTATTTTTGTTAAAGTTGTGCCATATCTGACTATCTCTAATTGTATATAGGTCATCTTCCGCTTTCCCAAAGGAAAGGATTGCCTTTGCAGGGAGCTCTTCGTCGTGTTTCAAAATTGAGCCGTAAGTTCACTTTCCATAGCTGCTATCCAGAGAGGATGTAGTAGATAGCTGCCTTAGAAAAGGCTGTTGCTGTCAAGCTGAGGTCATGGGTTCAAGCCGTACTCAGTCCACCTTTATCGCGCACGACAAGTATGTCATTAAATCAAATCGCGTTTTAGGTGATTATCGTCTAAAAAACCCGTCATCTTCTTTTGTGATTTGATTAGTGATGGTAGCGGTGGTGCTTGTTCTTCTTCATACTTCTATATCATATGATCTAGCTGGTTGTGTATTTCAAGAAACCTAAGATCTTTTTCAGTTGTCCTGAACGTCTGTGCTTCCCCCTTGTTGGTGGTTGTCATAAACAAGCAAGCCTTTTTCAGTCAGAAAACTCACATACACTTTCATTTGCTTATAACTGAGAAGTGCTCTGTAGATTATCTTGGTTTTACTGGGCCGTCGGTTGCCGCCCCTAAACATCGCTTGCAATATCTATGGTGCTCCTGTTTCCCATGTCTTTCTATTCTTTCAATATGGTTACGTAATGCTAATAACCATATAAAAGCAAAGTGATAAAGGGAATATTTAGATCCATGTGCCTTTTGACTGATACTAGTTTGCATCTTTATAATAAAATTTAGCACTGCATTATAGTAAATATCTAGTCTAGCTTTATTTATGATATGAACTACCATAAATATCAACAAACTAATGCAGTTACCTATAATCTTGGCAAGTGATGAGCAGAATGTTAAATCTCTCAAAAAAGGCACATGATGCATGCTCCACTGTGAGGAGGAGGAGGAGGAGCCTAACTGGTCAAAAAGCGGAGCATATCTGCGGAGGTATTTTTAATAATTGAGTAAGCAGTCAACGCCACAAAAGTTCACCGATGTCAACGGTTATAGGATAAGATATCTAGAGGATGGTCCGCCTG
>JBJMEA010000088.1:0-7720 GCA_045809625.1 Nitrososphaera sp.
TGGTGCCCCTCGGTGGTGAGAACCAAAATTCAAGTCCTGAGAACTTTTTCCAGATCGCATCTGCTTCAACATAATCCACAACTTCGCGCAGATACCTAGTGCGTATTTCTGAATCTTCAAACTTGCGCAGATTTTCGACATTGTCGAATCTAAAGACACTTGTATATTCCGCAGTGCCCGGTGCAGGTTTTTGGACTACCGCTCCTATGTATCCTTTCATGGATTTTGCTTCTTCCAATAATCGCTTAAGCCAATTTTCATACTGAGATTCATAACCAGATTTGACTCTCCGGGTAACTACCACTGTCACACTATCATTAGTGGTACTGCTCATTTCTGTTATTGCATCCTCTCTTTGATTGTATGAACAGACTCTTACTTGCCTAGAGCCTCAATCACTAATTTTGCTACTTCAACCCCAGAATTCTGTTGCTGGCCCGTAATGAGGTTACCATCCCTTATTGCAAAAGCTCCAAATGCATTTCCTTTCTTAAAGTCGGCACCAAGCTTTCTGGCTTCATCCTCAATTCTGAAAGGCATCACCCTCTTACCAATGACCCTGTCAGCAAAATCCTCTTCTTCATTTGTAAATCCTGTCATTTTCCTGCCTTGTATTATGGGTTTGTTATCATTGTTCTTCAGATAGAGAAGCAGAGATGTTCCATGACATAACGCCGCTGAAATTTTCCCTTTGTTATAGAATTCTAAGAATGTATCTTGAAGGCCAGTCTCTGTCTTGAATGTGAACATCGGGCCTTGTCCTCCAACAACTACTATTGCATCAAAATCTTTTTCTGTCAGATCACTAACTTTCTTTGTGTTCTCAAGAAGTATGTTGAATTTTTTATCCTGGAGAAATTGTAAACTGATGAGATCTCCTTTTGAATAGCCGCTAGTATCCCTAGGATCGCTGAGGTTATCCACCTCTACTTTGCCTCCTTTGGGACTGGCAATTGTGACATCATAGCCTTTTTCTGTGAACATTTTGTATGCATGTATCAATTCAGCTGCCCAAAAGCCTACAGGCCAGCCTGTAGTAGTGGAAATTGCAGGATTTGAGACTACCATCAATATTCGTATTTTTTTGCTCTCCATCGTTCTATCTAAATTCTATATCCCAGAAATTAGTAATAACCTCGATGTCCACATAGCTAACAAGTGTTTAAATTGTATTACATTGTATTACATTTATATACACATGCAAAAAGCCAGAAAAACACGATTACGAACATTTAGAGTAGAAGAAGAACTTGATTCTTTACTACAAAAAGATGCAAAATCCAAAGGCATCAGTGTAAACTCGCTTTTATCAATTATTCTTAGGAAATATGCAGAATGGGATAGATACATTGAAAAATTCAGTGTAATAACAATGAAGAAAGAAAGCTTCAAAACAATGCTTTCTGCAATGGATGATGATAAAGTAACCGAGATTTCTCAAGAGCTAGGTGATACGGTGCCAAGCCAATTCATTTTGTTCTGGTTTAAGAAAAATACACTTGAAAACTATCTGAAGTATATCTCTCTTCTTTGCAAGCATGGCGGTTTTGGGCAATTCGAAATCGAACAGGAAGGCAGAGATTACACAATAACTTTGATACATGAACTCGGCGAGAAGTGGTCTAATTTCCTAGCCAACTGGATGAACTCTGGGATGAATAGCACTATCGGGATAGTCCCTAGAATTGATGTAATGCAAAATAGTGTAGTTATCAGATTTACTGCACATTAGCCCATATACTTTGTAAACACTTCTTGAGAAAGAAGAAAATCTATTGTCGAATTGCATTAAATCCTATTGCTCTTGCAGCAAGTTACAGATCGTGCCCCCAAGATTCAAATGAATTTCTATCCAAATCCTGAGGTGCCCGCTTCGTTATCAGTTCTCTTTAGAAGGGTTCTACAAATACTTTTGCAGAAGATAGCTTTAAACTTTTGATGGATAATACTTTTCGTCGGCCCACTGGCTGCACCAGTGCTGCTGGTTCAGCCTGTGTTTGCGAGCACGGAGAGCATGTCTAGCGAGCTAGGGATATTCTGTTGTGATAAATCCTCAGGAATAGGAGACACCATGGTTATAGTCGAGATACGGTTCTCTTGAGGAACCCTCAAGGCCGTGAAGAATGGTTGATTGAATGAAAATGGAGAGCAGCGAATGGGTATAAGGACGAACACTGCATACCAATGTCTTCTTTGTTCTGCGCTATTGCAGCAATGGCGGGTAGGAGTGAGTGGCTTATAATCAATGAAAACTAACTAATTGAGTGATTAGACATGTCACAAAATCCAATGGAAAAAAGTGCCAAGCCGCCACTTCCTGAACAACAGCAAGATGTACCAGGCTTAGAGTCAGAGATGAATCCAAAGCCAGATTATGGAGAAAGCTCGTACCGCGGATCTGGCAAGCTCAAAGGCAAAGCGGCGCTCATTACTGGTGGTGATTCAGGCATCGGACGGGCCGTTGCGCTTGCGTTCGCACGTGAAGGTGCCGACATTCTGATCTCATATTTGAACGAAGAGTCAGACGCGCAAGAGACCGTCCGCATTGTCCAGAAAGAAGGACTCAGGTGTATTGCCGTCGCAGGTGACATTCAAGCAGAGAGCCACTGCAAGGATCTTGTCAAGCGCGCTGTTTCGGAGTTTGGCAAGATTGACATACTCGTCAACAATGCTGCTTTTCAGATGACACGCGAGAGCCTTGAAGAGATTTCTTCTGAAGAGTTTGACCGCACTTTCAGGACGAATATCTATGCGACATTCTACCTATCAAAAGCCGCCGTGCCACACATGCCGAAGGGTGGTTCAATAATCAACACTAGCTCGATCAACGCCGCAATGCCGAATCCGACACTGCTCCCATATGCGGCGACCAAGGCTGCAATCGCTAACTTTACTGGCGGGCTTGCGCAACTTCTCGTAGAAAAAGGGATAAGGGTTAATGCCATTGGTGCTGGTCCAGTCTGGACGCCGCTTATTCCTTCGACAATGCCGACCAAAAAAGTAAGGCAGTTTGGGGAACAGGAGTCTCCAATGAAGCGACCTGCGCAACCGGCAGAACTTGCACCACTCTACGTGCTGCTTGCCTCGGAGAATGATAGCAGCTACATCTCTGGCGCATACTTGCCTGTCACTGGTGGTAGGCCTGTAATGCCGTGATGGTGAAGATTAGTCGAGTATGCAATCACTGCTATCATTTGGGACTCTTATTAGCTGCCATCAAGTTTATTCTTCCGACCTCGTGGAGTCGCCTGCTGGCGGTGCTTCTCCTTCTGCGGCTGATTTTATTCTGGCTTCATACCTATCCATTCCTTTTTTAATATCCTTGCCTGTATCCGAAATTGCTGCTTCTGCCTCTTCATCACGGTCCTCATTGTTTTCTTTTGTCATACTAATCAATTACTGTAAACAACAACATTCTTAGTAATTTATACCGCCTAAAGACGGCAATCACACACACATACACACACACTACAACAAAAGTAACCATTGAACAAACAGTGCTACGCCTTTGCTAGCATAACTCAAAAATCTGCCTTTGGATTCAAATGAATTTTTATACATATCTCTCTGGCTAACATTGCAGATACCTTTTTAGGTTCTCCAATTATTCAAATAGACGGGAATCCACATTTTGAAGTAAGATATCATTTCACGGCTCGACTGGCCCGCTCACTTATTAGTTCTTTTAGAAAGGTTCTATGTATAACGAGGTTGAAGCTATCTTTGAATATTTGGTTAAATTGCTTGCGGCCGGCCTGTGCAATTTGATTTGCGTCTTACAGCTGCCGTCTTTTATGACAAAGACCTGGAATTTTTATTTAGCTTTTTATGATATAGGAATTTAGTATTAAATACTCTCAACTGACAGAAGGTGCAACCGTTAAAGGGCAGGATCATTACTTGGTTTATCATGCTATCAAAGAACGACAATACGAAGAAGAAGAACAACAACGTATATCGAGTCTTGGCCATTACGATACTTTCACTGAGTGCAGTGTCACCGATACTAATAACCACAACTGCACTAGATCATGCAAGTGCTCAAGTTAGTGATAGCCAGAATACTACTACTACTACAGTAGACGGTGGTCCTTCCACTACTACCGCTACTGCGGGCTTGAATACCACTAGTCCTACAACAATACTAGGAGGAGAAAATCAATCAACAACAGCAGAGGTAAGAAGCCTTATAGAACAAGCACGTATGGCCTTGCAGAATAACGACATCCAAGGTGCACTGATGAACTTGAATTCATCTCTTGATGCATTAGAGAGTGCGAGCGAAGATGAACAAAGTAATAATAACATGGCTACTACTACTCCGAACGGCTTAAGAGATGATGGCAGCACTACTGCCACCACTACAGAGGCTGGAACAGTGGGCAGTGGCGGCGCAGGAGGAGCTGGAACAGCAGGTGGTATTATGACGGGTGGCGGCACCTAAACATACAACTCTGCAAGTTAGTCGACAATTCCACCATTACTTTATGTATCAAAAAAAGGCGGCAAAGATTCAGAACACAAAAGGGTCAGGCTGTATTGATCCCTTTATACATTAATGCAGGGTGCAATTTGAATTCAAATAGAATATTGAGGAAGTAAGAATGATGTTTTTGCATCCAAACCTTACTTTGCTTTACCATTCAGGCGTATCAAAAATTCCTTCGCACCTTTTTTTGTATACCATTGACCCATTATTAATTTGAGCAATAAAAGTATGAGTGAAGGAAGAGAGATGAGATGGAGCCCAGGTGGGGAATATAATGGCGACAAGAGAGACGCATATACACCCCTATCTCTCATCTCTCTTAATTTGTCTTGTATTCCTGCTCCTATTTTTGTTGGATAGTGTTATATCTCTGGAATTAATGACGTCTTCTTTGTTTCTTACTTTCAGCTATATCGTCACTCTATAGTTCATTACAATAACAAAAGTAATTGTAATTGTTCCTTTGTAAGGGAGCTTTTATCAGTTAAGCTGAGTAACATATAACTTTCGCCGCAAAGATATGTGAGACGATAAGTATGACCCTGCAGAAGCTTTTAGTGTATAGTTAACTCCGCGTCGTTGAAGGATATATTTCTTGAATAATGCGTTGCGTGAGGAATTAGGTCGACATATTGTCGCTTCCACCGCCACCATTGGAGTAAAAGGATACGAGGGGCTAATAGCCACTTTATCATGAGATAGGCGTCTGAGAAAATAATAGCTTCGAATTATGTAAATGAATATATTAAAAACTTAAGTAATTCCAAAATAATTCAGTACGCCGAAAAGTATGGCTCTAAACGAGGATAACCTTCTAGTCCTTGGTTGGCAGGTTAATACTGAAGGGCATCCGATATACTGGCTGAACGAGAACGCAAAGGTTGGACTACAACACAATAGTGATCTATTGCGGGTTTCTGCAGATCTCATGGATAGCCATACAGTAATTGTCGCACAATCTGGATCTGGAAAATCATTCTTCTTAGGCAGACTTATAGAGGAATTACTCATACGGACAAAGTGCAGATGTTTGATCTTTGACCCAAACGGGGATTTTTCCCGTATGGATCAGATCAATGAAGATGTATGGCAAGAGCGCAGCTACGACTTACGTTCTGGCAACGCATTATTGTCTCATGACACAAAGAATGCCTTTCTGTCATCCTGGGGAGGGATCCAAAAACGAGTAAGGACTCGCCGGCCTCTGAGTAGTGGTTCGATCGAGCAGCATCTAGACGTTTGGTGGCCCGGCCTGTCTGTAGATATGCTGGAAGAAGTGTTTGATGATCCCATAAAGCGAAGCGAATTGTATCACTGTCATTCATTTGTCAAAGCGATTTCTGAGCTTCAGATGGTAAGGACCAAGCTTGGCAAGCAGGAGGGAACTCTAATTGACAGAGCAGAGCAGATCTACAATGCTTGGGGAGATAAGAATAACACTACAGATAATATTGAAGCTTATCTGAATCAAGAATTTGAAATTCCACAGGCAGGACAAGTTGTGACAATTTATCCCATTCCATTTGTAGGTTGGTCTATGCATAAAGATCCGGCCAAAAGAAAAGAAGCAATGGAACAGGTTAAAAGGAGAGCAGCGTCAGCCTTACGGTACTTCACCAAAGAAATGGCTAGATTCTATTTTGGAAAAGCACGCGAATATGAAGCAACTGACATTATAGCGAAAGAACCGCCTAAATCATCCAGAGATCTGCCACGACTAGATATAGTAGACCTTGCTTCCTTGCCTGATAACAACACGCGTTATCTTGTTACTAACTCGATAATCGCTGAAGAGTCGGAAAGAGCGAGACAGAATTGGTGGGAAAGTATGGTCGAAAATATGGATGACACAAGAGTACCAGTATTTGTTGTCTTGGAAGAAGCTCACAATTTTATTCCTGAAGAACCCCGCAACAGAGCCCAAGCAGCGTTAAGGGACCAATTCCGTACAATTGCTGCAGAAGGTAGAAAATATGGGCTGTTCCTTATCTTGGTTAGTCAACGACCCGATAAACTCGATCATCTGATTCTTTCAGAATGCGCAAACAAAGCCATTATGAGATTGGACTCAAGAACAATTTTGCAATTGGTGAGAGAAAAACTGGGTCTGCAGGATATCGACCCTTACATGTTAGACAGAACAATTCAGTTCAAAAAGGGCAGGGTATTGATTACGGGCCAATGGACTTCACGGCCAGAAATATTTTACTGTGCAGCCCGCAGAACGCTTCAGGGAGGACGGGATTTGCAGAAGAAGCACTGGGCGCGACCATAGTTAACTACACCGGCTAGCTTCGTTTAGTTAAGACTGACTAATAATTCCCTCGGATGACATTGATTCTGTCCCTATTGTTGTCATTATATTTTTACTGATTCTTCCAATCTCTTTTGAATTGAGTGAAATATGAATAGCACCACTTAAGTAGAAAATTCCTCATCTGGGGCTTCGACTTTTTTAGCGAAGCAATAACGGGCAAAAGGTAGGCTGTTTCTGGTTTGCTCAATTAAGCTTCCACCTTTGGTAAAAACTCCTGTATGCGCGACAGTAACGCCATATATTGCTTGAAAAGTCTAGATTTTTGCCCAGATATACCGAAAGCCATCTCTCCTAAATATTGAAGGATGGTAATCTATGTTCCTTTCATAATCTGTATCTTGTAGCGACAACAATGTGTCCAACCATTCGACTCAGATGAACTCTGGCATGAAAAGCACTATCGGCATAGTCCCTAGAATTGACGTAATGCAAAATAGTGTAGTTATCAGATTTACTGCGCATTAGCGCATATACTTTGTAGAACACTTCTTGAGAAAGAAGAATGTCCTCTGTCGATTTGCATTAAATCATATTGCTCTTGCAGCAAGTTACAGATCTTGTCCTCGGATTCAAATGAATTTTTATCCCAATCCTGACGGTTTCAAGCATCGGTAGACGATAATGCGGCTTGTCTAAGACAAATACCTGACATCTATCTTAGCTGTGGATTGTATTTTACTCGAAAGCTCCAAATATACAACTACGCAACACGGTTTTAGGGGAGCTGGAAACTAATTTTTATCCAGTCTCGCTTGTCTTGCTGAACGTACATGAAAAGTTCCACTTGTCATTAGCCAGCGCCTGGACCACCCAACCAGAAGTAGCTGTTCCATGTTGTTCCGCTATTCATATGATTTTCTATATCGTACAAATCTTGATCGCTGGCAAATACTGTGTCCGCATTATACTGAGAC
>JBJMEA010000089.1:0-14471 GCA_045809625.1 Nitrososphaera sp.
GAGGACAAAATTCCTCATAATTTGCAACGATCTTATAGGGTGGTAATAGCCATCAATAGTTGATTGCAGAAACTCTATGTTGGTTGTTCTGGTTGGTCCTATGATGGATGGATTGGACACTTTTACCCAACAAACTTACCATAAGGAATTTCTGAAATACTATAGCCAGGTTTTTGACTTTGTTGAAATTGACTCTTCTTTTTATAATGCGCATAACTTGTTTATGACAAAATGATGGGCTTCTCTGACCCCTGACTACTTTAGGTTTTCAGCCAAGTTTCCCCGTTCGATTACACATGAAAAGCGACTTGCTGACTCTGAGAAAGAACTTCACTATTTCTTTGATGTCATGCGCCCTTCAAGTAGCAATCTGTTAGCATTATTGTTGGAACTGCCGCCATCCCTTACTGCAAATGAGGACTTGAAGAAACTTGAGGCATTGATTCACATGCCTGACCTAGACTTTAGGTATGCAATTGAGGTCAGGCACAAATCATGGTTTGATAACAAAGACGTCTACAAGCTTCTCTCTGAAAATAACATCTGTCTGGCTTGGAGCCAACTGGATATTATTCAAACTCCACCACAATTAACTTCAGACTTTCTTTACCTGCGCTTTATAGGAGACAGAAGCATTGACGAACGAGACTTTGGCAAAATGCAAAGAGACCGAACAAAAGAACTTAAGATATGGGCAGAGTCTCTTGATAGAGCCAAAGATAAAACAAAATTTGCAATTGTGGCAGCTAACAACCACTATGCAGGTTTTGGTCCTGCTACTGCAAATACATTTAGAAAGTTGGTAGGACTAAAGGGAGTTGTATGGGAAGAAATGAAGCAGAGTAGATTGTGAGAGTATGAGGACAAGTGAAAGGTGGCTGTAAATATATGGAATCTCTCTATACATTGACTTTTAGAAAGTAACCCATGATGATTTTCGATCTTTCAAGTGACCAGTCGATTCTCGACAAAAATCAAATTCTCTGAATGTGTTTTTTATAGTGGTGTAAAGTGGTCCAATTTTTGGGGATGAAAAGCGGGGGCGCCCGGAAATCGATAGAGATGTGAAACGGAATTGTGCTATCTGTAACTAGTTATTCTCAAATTGCTTCTTCGAAATCTAAAATTCTTTTTCCTTTTTGTCTCTAAATTTTGTAGAATTTTCCTCACAATTACTTTTCTTAATCTAGTTAAATAACCCATAAGAGGTACAATTATACTCTTGTTGCCAGAAAATGATAAAAAAATAAGAGTGACTCAAAGAAAGGGGTTGCAGCTGTAACAGCAATCACAATGACTATCATGTTGATAGTAGCCATTGGAATACTGGGAGCTGCACCATCATCGGTGCAACAAGCATCCACACCGTCGGACAGAAAAACCGGTCCAAGAACAACATCAGGAAACATTGAAGGTGACACAATTGTATCAGCCGACCTAAAAGATGGAACAGCAGTAAGGTCAGAAGACATAGTAGATGGTCAGGTGGCTACAGATGACTTGGTAAATAATGCTGTTACAAGTGACGAGATAGAAGATGGCGAAGTAACTTCTGCAGATTTAGCTGAAGGAACTATACCGCTGGCTAGTGGTTGTACTCCTGATGACAATTTAGTTACCTCAGAAAAGATAGATGATAGCGAAGTCTGCAGACATCGGAGATGGTCAAGTGGCTACAGCAGATTTGGCTAATAGTGCAGCGGTACGAGATAAGATAGCGGATGATGCGATACAACCGGTTACGCACAAAGTACCAAATATTCAATCCGTCCCTGCTAATTCTAATGCAGTACTTAGGGCAATATGTCCCGAAGGCTAGATTCTCACTGGTGGAGGATTTGCAGTTAGTTCGTCTCAGTTCATTGTGTTTAGTTCCAGTCCAGTTACAAATGGATTAGTTGAAGAATGGGTTGTTTCTGTATTTAATGGCGGCCAGACCATAAATGCGGGGTATTTTGCCGCATGTGCATCGTTAACTCCATAGTCCGGCCTCCAACTCTCTACCCTCTCTTTTCTTTTGTTTTGTTTTACTTACCACATATTGCTCATTCAAACAGAGGCTCATATTTTCTGGCCTTAAAAGAATGACAGAGGCATCTAACTCCAAAATTACTTTTAGAATTA
The DNA here is from genome assembly GCA_045809625.1 of Nitrososphaera sp. GTDB lineage: Archaea > Thermoproteota > Nitrososphaeria > Nitrososphaerales > Nitrososphaeraceae > Nitrososphaera. The sequence continues at coordinate 2,125 of JBJMEA010000089.1, forward strand.
TTCATATAGCTTAGGATTCTAGTAATCCGTTCTTAATTTGATTCACTATAAATCATTATCAAAAACAGGTTTCCTTCAAATCCTCCTCTTTTGTTGGCCTTCTTTTTGCGTATGCTTTCCATCTTTTCTTTAGAAATACCTCTTAATTCTGGGATCCTATATGCTACCTCAAGTATGTCTGCTAGCTCTTCTGGCGATTTGTTTTGCTCATATTCTGCTAATTCCTCATGCAGCTTCTTCTCAAGCTCTGACAAGAACTCTGCATCAGTTAGCTCTCTCACTATACACCTTTCTCCTTTAGACTTGATAATTTCAGGTATCTTGTCTCGGATAGCTTTGTTGTAGAGTTTATCCAATAAAGTTAACCCACGACCTATAGAATGGGTCTTTGCTCGGGTCATATTTATCGCTCCCGCCCCGTATGCAAACAATCTTTCCTTTTGCATAGGAATATTCGTTCATCACTTTCCGCTACCGCTGCTGTTGTGTAGAATCAAGCTCCCGAATCAGCGTATCTTTAAGGGGTGTGCGCTGGAAATAAAGAATTCATTTCTTGCTATAAGGTTCTCTACATAATGTAGAGGTGTTATGTTATCAGACTTGTTTTCATTGCAAAAAGTATCCGCAAGAACCAGATTCCAAAATTTATTATGCATGAAGGCTTGGTAGGTAATGACATGGTCGACTCTCGACTGCATTAGGAACTGACTTTGATTATTATTATCATCTTCTCCAAAAAGACTAAACATTATTGTGCAGAACAATGTGTCTACCATCTGTGGAGATAGTGTAGAAGCGCGGTGGTAATTCTCGATTGTTTTAGATTATGAAATTTTCTCAAAACCATATTTTGGAGGCTCTGAATCTTCACAACTTCAACGGCCTTCTGCTTTGATTTACATGCATGTATGACTGCATCTATTTCCTGCTCAACATATGTCTTTTTTCCAAGCTGTGCATTTTGGTGCTTGCGAGCGCCACTCAGGATCCTCTCAACGTAAATGTCAAAAAAGTCCTTTTGCAATCTCATCTAAGGTCAATTCCTCTAAGTTCTTGGAAGCATAATTTATCGAGCACTGAGCAAGAGCCATCTTGTAAGTTGACTGGTTCTTGCCATAAAGTATCAACCCACGCCAGTAATCCGCTGCAGTAGGAGCAAATAGCAAACGTCGACGTGATTCCTAGGAAAAGAGATGTCGATAAATTCTCTTGTTTAGAAAGCTTTACGACTAATATCTGGACGCGTACAAGTAGCGAGATAAACGCAGCGGCAAATTTTTTTACAACCGTAATTAACTACATTACCAATTTTGGGCGGATAATTTTTGGGGCATAATAGAAAGGGAGGATAAAATGCACCGGTCTCTTCATTTTGTAATCAAAAATTTCTTTGACTTGATTTTTGCGTGTATATAAAACAGCGTGCTTCTTTTTTGTAGATAAGGAACAGGACAGCGAAGAGGGGGGCATAATCACTCAAAACTTCAACCTTTGCTGATATTCTCCCGCTCAGGATAATGCTATTTGTGTTTATCTGTATGGTTAAATTGTATGTTTTGTGGTAACCTTACTGCATCTTTGGGGTTCTCTGTGATTGCCTTTTCTATTGTTTAGGACGGGGCGTCATAATATTTGCCTACGAAAATTAAGATATCTTTTGTGTCTTTCTTTCTTCAACTGTCTTTTAGTATTAACTCCTGTTCCTGTAAACTATTACTACTAACGCCAGTACTATTGCTATCGAGATAGCTATCATTGGTATTGGTATGGTTGAGGGAAGGGCTAGTGCTACTATCATCATATTTGCTACTATTATTATGGCCATTATCGTTATAGTCAGTATCCATGTTAGTTCGACTACTATTGCTATCTTCTTCTAACTTTGAGTCAGTCATCTATCGTTTAAAGATGCACACAATTTTCGATTCTTTTCTTTCAATGGGTCGAATGTCATTGGCGGGACTCTATCTATCTTTACCTCTTCTATTCTACTTCTAACCCTAACAGAGAACTCTCGTCTTGAAGGGTCAAGCCTCCGAACTTCTGCACGTCTATCGGCCCACTTCATGACTACATCATTTATTTCATTTCTATCCCTCATGCCTCTAAAGACTACAAGATATGGAATTATGATAAGATTCGCCGCATGCTTGCGATAATCTGCAATTGGAGTTTGAATTAATTTTCAATCCAATCTATAGTACTTAATTGTGTAGTTTGTATAGAGCTAGACTCTCTCCTCTTTTGGTGACTCAATTCCTTAATCTTCTAGTCTATTACATCTTGCATTAACCAAACGTAAAAATCAGTTATGAGAAATTCTTGTGTTGGTTTTGTTCTTATCCCATTCCATCCTTCTATTATCCTGACCTTAGTATCTTCCCCACCTTCATTCTTGATATTTACTGACCCCGGAACTCTCGTTAAACAAGATTTGAAGCTGATTGAGTGCTGAGGGTCAGACTTGCCGTTAGTTAATTTGCGTTCTGCATATCTTATGAATCTAATAGATGGATTTTCAAAGCGTGCAAACTCTGGTATATCCTCAAAGGTCTGTTGCTTATCGTCTAAGTCTAATGGTTGATGTATATAATATCCACTCCCGGTCTAAAGCATTGTAGGTTTTGCACCGTTAAGATATTTCCTGATATTTCTTAGAGTTGTCCTGAGTGCTGTATCTAATCTTTTATGGTCACCAGCATAGGTTGTTAGGTCTAAGTCTATGAAAATATGGGTAGGTTTGGGTTTGTACGCTGACTTCTTCAATTTGGAAGCGAAATTGTCAAACTTGGTTCTAAGCTAGATTAATATTAGTGGTTTTCCAGAGCATGTGATGGATTCATCAATCCATCCCCGTACCATACAGGAGAAGAGACAATTGCAGCAATCATTCAAGCAGTTCTATGGCAAATATCGAGAACTCATCTTTTTCAACAAAAATATTATTGTTGCAGCTATAGCTGCAATTATTACAGATGCAATAGTCGTTCAGTATGCTGCACAAAGCATTAGTAATGACATTCTTGTTTCCATTTTCTCTATAATAACAGATACAGGCGTGTATCTTGCTGCATTTGCAGGTCTATTCTACATTGATAATAGAAAGAAGTATATCAACACTGTTACAGGTAAGAGAGATTCAAACAGGTTTAAACAAGATGCAAAGAAAATAGTGACCGCTTTAGGCGTATCTGAAGTGGTATACATGATAGGCAAATTCACCTCAATCTACTTGTTGCTACAAGCAAATGTAGCTGCGCCATATCAAGTTGCAATGCTTTCAACTCTTCTGGCAGGAGGATTCTCTACCGTTACAGCAAACTTGATGATAAAGAAACAAAAGCTATTCTAGTGAATGGACAGTCGTATGCGTGCGTGCTCCCTCATTCTCTTCTTCTGTCAAGAAATATATCGACAACAACCATCTTTACTACTCTGCATTGCCACCATAAAGTATCAGCATGTCAATGGGTTTTCAGTCATACTATCGAACTTTAGATCCTTATCGCATATGCTACAACAGCAATTATTAATTTGATGTTGTTTGTTTGTGGTCAAGAATATCTTGCTATTTGTCTCTGCAACCACTCTAAACCATCTCATTCAGCAAACAATTTCTCAGACTCATGGACTTCTTTGCTGCTTTTCAACAGAGCTTTTTTCTGCTTGATTATGGCTTCAACTTTTTCAATGTCGTAGTCGTCAATAGACCTAATAGCGTTAATCGGAATCTGGAATGTTTTGATCACGGTGGGCTTGTTGACTTGATTGACTTGTTCCATCAGAAATGAGATTCTCTCATCAATTATTTGTTGTAGAGTGACAGTCACCATCTAGATCTAATGAAGCCAAGCATCAACGGAGATAGTTAAAAATCGGCCACCACTAATGGGAGATGGAGGCCATAACACAGATGCGAAATATAGTTTTTTATATCTCATTTTATGGGGGAAAAGCTCACATACCCTAAAATAGCAACAGGCAACTTACAGGAGGGGATAGTAGAATATGGCTCTAGAGTCAGGCAAGAAGATAAAACTACTAGACGAATTTATGGAGATTCTAAAGCAAGAGTTGCTTTTTCGATGGCGGAACAACGCAAACTGAAGCCTGAAAGTACTATGCATCAAAGAATAATTACAATCAAGCGTGAGCTAGATAAAGCCGCACAAGAAAGAATGAGGCTCATCCGGATGCATTATAGAAATATCAATATTAGGATAGCTCTGAGTGCGATTAGTGCATAGTATTTTTGGAAGATAAGTAGTTGTTGGTATTTCCACGTAGCAAAAATAATGCTTTAGATAGTAATAGCCGATGCAAGCTACTTCGGGTTAGTGGGACCTTAACAGAATAAGTTGAACCCTTGTTCTCCCATTACTCATCATAATCTTTATTCACTGCTCTCCTCCTCTTCTCGTTCTTCCGTTATTCATAGACCTGCAATCCGGTACCCGTAAAAGGTCTATAAAACCACAACAATGTCACTTAGACTCAGATACACGAGATAACCTATGAAGTGATTCGTGGAAAAGCGGATAAATATAAGCATAATCATCTTACTTTGTAAGCATAATCATCTTACTTTGGGAAGAATTGTTCTTAACCAAAGCAGAGCGTGATTTTCTAATTCAAAGTGAAGGGATAGATAGGAATAAGCAAAGGTATACTCGTTACAAGCTACGAAGAAAGATTAAACACTTCTATGATAATGAGCTGCCGCTTTTAGTAAAGAAGGGCCATATCGCAGATGATGCGGTCGCTAATAGGTACAGTGTGGCGTATGCGGCCACAACAACAGTAAGAGTGATAACAAAAAAGGCGCGGGGAGTGGGAATTTCGTGCTCCCTTCTCAAATAACAATGAGAGAAGGCAACATTTCGAACCCACGTGTCCTTTCGGACATGGGATTAGCAATCCCACGCCCTATTGTCCCTCGCTATCACGAGTCCAGGCTAGGCGACCCCCGCGCTTGTCTGGGTTTGTGCTTGAGATATTAATATCATTGCTTATTCCCCCAGTCCGAAAGGACCCGTGGCTTGGGATTCGAGCTCAAACCTACTCGAATGATGGTTAACCGAAGGATGTAGGTGCTTCTCGTGAATTACTCCTTTATTTGTAGTTGAAGTTGTTTTTGGCATGCCTGCAACCTAGAGACAGAAGTTAATAGCTAAGATAGTCGTACAATGACGCGCTGCCAGTCTAAGAGATCTACACTTACCTTTATTCACATTCAACCCATTACCTGAAATTATCTTCATGTCCTTGCAGGGAAGTAGTCTAAGAATCCCTCATCCAAAATAACGCGTTTTTATATCCTTTAGTAATACCCCAACAGAATCGACATACTGGCTATTTTTTTTAACTTTACCTTTGTTGCTCATTATATAAGTAAGCTCGTTGCATCAACAATAGTGCTTTCACATGAGGAAAGCAAAAACTGCAATATATTATTTGAGACCTAATCGCTTCTTTGTTTTTGTCCTGATGGTCCCATATTGTTAGTATGGTAAAAGTTTCATCTTGTTCACCTGCTTTTGAGATGTTATGATTGAACCAGCGCATTGTTCCATATCTGCTTCTTTATATTTATTACTACCATCTATCGCTATTTTTATTTATGGTGTTCCACCAAGAAATCATATAGCATACCCTACAAGGTCATCCAGGTCATTTTCGTGAAAAGACGGAGCAAGAAAGAGAAAAGTGAATGAAAGAGAAGAAATACAAAGAAAAGAAAATTAAAAAGGATGGAGAAGAGACTTATTCTCTTCGGATTCCTGCTATTTGTTCATTTGTTTCCTTGTACTTACTTCAGTTTGAAGTGTGCTGTCAATGCCGAACCAGATTGGTCAGTGAAGGTCACATCATAGCATGCTCCCACACCTGTCTTTGGTGTCTGCCAGTTGTATACAAATTGTCCTGAGGTTGTGTCATATCTGAGTGCAGTTCCACCGGTTGCAGTCACAGTTTGTTCGATTGGGTCTTCAGTTCCACCAGTGCAGCTGACTTTCTTTGCAGAGAATGCGCCTACTGGGTTGTTGTTGACGATAGTCGAAGTGATTTCCGTGCTGCCCATAAAGTCTTCAAACTTCACTGCTACGGTTGATCCAGCTTTCACTGTGTTTATAGCTTTCAAGGTTGTGGTGTCCATGTCAACAGGCTGATAGAATCCTTTGAGTTCCCATGGAAGGACTGTGTATTTTATTGTCTGTGTTGCTGTGTTGCCAGCAATGTCTGTGGCAGTGAATGTCAATGTTTGTGGACCTACTGTTGTGGCGTATCCACTAACTTTGCATCCATCACTATTAACTCCAGACCCTGAATCTGTTGCAGTGCATGTTGGAGCACTTGGAACATTTCCGAAGTAGAATTGTTGTCCATCAGATATACTGCTAGTGACTTGAATTACTGGCTTTATGGTATCCTTTACAATTACATTAAATGAGCCTTCTGCTTTGTTTCCTGCTGCGTCTGTAGCTTTACAGTTAACTGGTGTAGTGCCTAATGGGAATGTTGAACCTGAAGCTGGTGTGCATGTTACAGTTGGAGAGGGATCTCTGTCGTCTGTTGCAGTAACAGTGTATGTTACTACAGCGCCATCTGCGCTTGTAGCTTCTGCTACAAGTTCAGTAGATGGTAATTGCAATGTTGGTGCAGTTGTATCAGGAGGGGTATAAGTTACCTTTATTGACGCTGTAGCTGTATTTCCAGCCTTGTCTGTTGCCTGAGCTGTTATTGTGTGTGGACCCTCTGCAAGGTTGGATACATCAAAAGACCATGTTCCTGTTCCTGTTGCTGTACTGTAGGAACCGCCATCAACCTTTACCTCTACCTTTTGTAGTCCAGAACCAGAGTCAGAAGCAGTGCCTTTAACTGTGACACTATCTGAAGTTAAGGTTGCACCATCCTCTGGAGAGGTTATGGCTATAGTTGGATTTGTGGTATCAGGTGGTGGAGGTGGGGGTGTAGTCGGTGGAAGAACGTGCAATGTGAAACTTGCGGGCTCTGTATTATAGCGTCCAGCTGTATCTGTTGCAGAAACCGATATATCATAATCGCCCGGTTTATTTGACGTATAGGTTACGCTTTTTGTGTTAGTAGTTGAGGTACCGCACTGGCTGAAAGTAAGTGAATTGGGGCTCTTTGCTACCCCACTAGGAACACTGAATGAAACAGTTACTGAACTTCCATCGCTTGCATCACAACCTGCGAAATCCTTACCGCCTGCAGAATTAGCATCAACCCAATAATTCACGGTGGTACTTGCATCTTTGAAACTTCCGTCATCATTGAAGCCCGGAATGGTTATTGTTTTTTGTGGTGGAGTTACCACTATATCATCTTGGATATTATCTGCAAATGCTTTCAAGCCCGACACTGAAAAAATAAGCATCGCACCTATGGCAATAGCTGCCATCGCATTAACAGAAAGAGCGTTTTTGTTCAACCATTTATTTGAACGGTTTTGCATTAATGATGCAATACCCACCAGCATCTATTATACTTTATGGTATTGTATTGATAACACAAAACCGTCCAAAAGGATTAAATGCTAATTGTTCCCAAAAGGGTATGAACGAAAAAAGAAAGGAGATGGAGTAATAGAAAAACATGCCATCTACAACTTCTATAAACAGCCTCACAAGGTTGGGTGCGACCGTAAGGGATTTATTCATTCAGCTGTACGACCTCTCACCTCCCGAGCTCGACATTTTGTCCATGCTTATCAGAAGACAGAATGTGGGCGGCGACGGCGACGAACAATCAATGACTCTAGAACAGATAGCAAAAGCTATGGATAGAGATAAAAGTACAACATTTAGGTCACTGCAAAAACTGGTAACGATAGGATTATTGGTGAAAGAGACAAGGACCATAAAGGATGGAGGTTACTTTCACGTTTACAGCGTTGTAGATAGAGAGACCTTCAAGAGGGAGACTGAGAGAAAGGTAAAAGAGCTACAGAAGAGCCTCGACCGATTGCTCAAAAAGTTTGAAAGCGATATGCAAGAGGCTATATCGTCGATGTATCGGTAATGACAAGAAAACCTTAGTTGTCGTCCTCTAAATTTTTTAGATGCTTTATTTAAAAAGCAGGTTAGGTTATTATAAATATGGCGCCTGAATGAGGAATTCTTATAATCAAGTGTCAAGTATTAGTGATTCTAAAGAGGAAAGACCAACTCTCAAATGAGAATTCTCGTGGCAGAAGATGACAAAGATATCAGAACTACCTATGATAGCGCTTTTGAAAGGCGAGGACACGAAGTTGTTCTTACATCAAACGGGGAAGATTGTCTGGAGGTATATATCAGTGACCTTCAGCACAGACAGCAGCAGCAGCGACAACTAGGAGAAGAAGAAGAAGAAAAACAACAACTGTCACAAGAACAAGACCTAAAACATTATTCCAATCGCGATGGAAAGGCGGCTTCTGTTTCTTCCTCATCCTCCTCCTCTTCCCCTTTGCTATCGCCTTTTGATGTGGTGATATTGGATTATAGAATGCCTAAAAAAGATGGATTACAAGTAGCTAAAGAGATTCTCGAGATAAACCCAAAGCAGAGGATAATTTTTGCTTCAGCTTATGTCAAAGATACTCTTGAAGAATCTGTTAAGGAATTAAAAAGAGTCGTAGAGCTGCTGCAAAAGCCCTTTTCATTATCTACTTTATTGGATACCGTTGAAAATAGAGAAGCATACGAAGGGTTGAGGATGCTTATGGCTGCCACAAAAGACATTATCAATGATCTTGACAATAATCCATCAGGCGATCAAATCAGGGCGCTTTTTGAGGGATTGAGACGGGTACAGAAGTTTAAAGGGTTCTAGAGCTATTTATTTTCAAAATAAATCATTTGTAGCAATTGGATAATAGATTGTGTTGTTTTCGTCAGCAGAGATATATACGCACAGGCTATCTATTCTTGTTTTTCCTCTGCTTTACATTTCTAAAGGAAGGTACTGTTTTACCCATCTTCTAACCTTGTCACCGCCGCTTCCATAAGCAAGAAAGCTGCTGTCACATCTGGTTCCTTGGCTGTATAAGTTAAACGACCGCATGATAATAATAAACAGCTCAGCACTTAGGGGAGAGCGAGGATGGTGGAAAGAGTGAGGAAGAAAGTGACAACGGGGAAGAAATGGAAGCAAAAAAACCCTGCTGGTTTCAATTCGCCTTCCTCTTTCATTGCCAGATTGTTTTTTCTTTGTCTGGATGGATCGTAGACGACGGTGGTGACGGTTGTTGGGAGGAGATGATTGCCGTTTGCCGAGCGAATCACATACACAGTGGAGGACTTACTTGTTGCTGCACTTACATTTGAAGGTCCCCCGCGCTGAGGGGCGACAACAGCAGTCGTTGTCGGGGTTGTAGTTGTATTTGACAATCTATAGAACAAAGGCATATTATATAGCTATTACTGTCTGATTGCTGGTGTTATATGGCATCAAATTGTGGCGACTCAATATGGCTATTCTACTAATAGCTAAAGGAGAAGGATTCACGAAAGACATATACGAAAACGCTAGAAATGAAGTGAATTGGGAAGCCAATCCTCCACCGGGTATGATATTCCATGCTTCATCATTTGATGAGTCTGGCAACCTCCGTGTTGTCGATATTTGGGAATCAGAGGATCAATTAAACAATTTTTTGAATACTCGTCTGAAGCCCTATCTGCAGAAGGTTAACGTATCCCTACCAAAAGGGGAAATATATCCTATCTACAACGCAATTGCCCCTAAAGGAAGGAATATGGTATAAAGTCCGTTAATACCATTGATGATGGTTAAAGGTTATTATTATCACAGTCCTACTCCTCCTTACTTTGTTCTCTTTGTAGGTTGAACAGGAGTTTTTACCCAAATATGTTCCTATGAAAAAGGAGTTTTACTGTTCAATCTCTTGCTTGAGCTTCTCCATCGCATCTAGCACATTCTCTTTAAGAGAATTCTGGGGTACTAGGTAATGTCTGGTAAAAATTGACTGCGGTACTCTGCCGCTTAGTAGGTCCACGACGTCCGGCTGAATTCCTTCATTTATGATAAGATGTGATGCAAAGATCTTCCTGCAGAGTCTCATATCCATGTTTATGTTCCTCCGGTTACACGCATGTCTTATAGCATTCCAGGTAGTGTTTTAGGTCCTAAATTGGCAATCGGCTGCAAGTTGTCAAAGCGTAATGTAGGACAGATAGGCTTTTTTTGTCGCTCTTAGAAATATCTCTGGATAGAGATAATGCTGTAGTGTCTGGTGCTCTGGGTTGAAATACTGCGGGGTATTATTATTATTATTATTATTATTATTCTTATTTTGTAAATGAAGACGAACATTATCATTCTTGCGGATTAGCAATCCCACGCCCTACCAGGCTACGCGACCTCCGCAGTAGCTCTTGTGATTGATTACTTGAGATAATAATATCCTTTGCTAACCCGTCTCCGCAATGACACAAGTTCAAACCTTCTTACTAGGTAATTTGTAGATTTCAACCACTTAGATGGTTGTCCTCTTTTTTGTCAAGTACGAGAGAATATGCAGAGTTGTTAATAGCTTTTGCTAGGTCGCACTTTTTAGAGCTATTCCAGCCTTTTTTCCATGACAGCATACACACACCACCAAGTAACAGCAAAAGATGTTAGCCTATAATCTTTTCCAGCGCGATGAGGTTATTGACGTAAGACATCTATCTATTGAACTATGCTTGGGGTACAGAATAATATAAGGCTCTGCTATAAGATCCAATGATATTTATCATTCCGTATCCAATCTGGGTCTACGTTGATACTACTTTTCTTTTTTGGATTGTTTTTTCCTCCAAACATACTCTAATACTACACTCACTCACTCTTTTCTCCATTTCTCTTGTGCTCTGTCTTTATAATATTTGAGTACCCTGGGAGTCACGTCTGTAAAGTCATCGGTCATCGTTACGGATCCGAAACGAGACAACGGTAAACTAGGCAAGCGGGAACGACAGAGGCTGAATACTGAGGTTTGAGAGGGGTTTGAAGGTAAGGTAAGAAGGAGGATTCTGTAAGTCGAGCATGGCACAATACCGCACATGCAGTTGGATACTCTGATGGAAAAGAATCCAAGTTGTACAAAAAGCTATGTACTATAGGAGCCATTAACAATTAACTAAAGAAAAAGGAATGCTATCCTTGTCTTTTTATTAAATCTGTCACAGAATTGAGCACAAAGGACTCAGCTCGATTGTTTGAAATGAAAAATACTAAGGTCATTCTTGAGAGGAAATAGTATCTTAGAGAGATAGAGCGCTCTCGTAGGCAATAACCGTCATCATGATAAATGGATTTGAGACCTCACGTTATTTTGTTTATTCTGATGATGATGAGCTGTTGACAATAACTTCTTCGCTATTATCTCCACCTGTGTCTGTGATTTTGACGACTCTCTCTTTTTCTTTTTCTTTCTTATTACTCTCTTCTTCAGCCATCTTTATTCAACTGCTATGATAGAACAACAGTCGAGAATTTGTACTTTTACGTGTACAGGGAAACTTATTTATGTATTTACTACTAGATGACCAGCGCCTAAATCTCGCTAGGGAGATATGAATTATAAGAAAGGACAGAAGAGGAGTCCTAGGTCCTTCCGCGCTTTAGTGGCGCTTGATCCATGCAGATATAAACAAAGACGTACCACGCTCTAATGAGATATCACTTGCCCCTGCACATAGAAGTAACCAGACTAGATGGTGTTATCCGCCTCTATGCAAGAATGGTTCAAGGTAGCTGCCATATTAGGTTCGAAAAAGGTAATTACGTGATTAACCAGGCCATGGAGCAGGCTATTGCTTCTACAGTTAATGATAGAGCAAAATAGTAGTAATAAGCGAAGGCGCGTACAAAGAGCTATTATCATGTCAGCGTCATTACGGCATTGAATAGATCCAGGTAGAGGCACTTTTTACAACCTCGGAGAATTCTCTACTACCTAGAATTTCTCTGGCGCAGGCATTTGATATTTCTAAATTTCACCGTGCTCATACTCTTATCCTTAGATGCCATAGAATATTGTCTCATTTTTATCCAGCGTTTCTTTAGATATGGCTAGTAGTGTGCAAGTTTTGAGCTGTGACAGATTACTGTGTAGTAGTTTGCTAATAACATCTCCCCATTGTTGTCCCTAGTAATTTTCAAGAGCCAGCTTTTGTACTTGTATTAGTAGCGGACGGAATGATCGTGATGTCATTGTTTTAGTTCGTGTATACGAGTTATGCGCAGCTTAAAAATCATTTGGAGTTTTTCCCCCAAGCATATGATGTATAGCGCTATTATTTTTGCTTTCATAACGGGAATAACTTTAAAGCTTATGT
>JBJMEA010000090.1:0-12221 GCA_045809625.1 Nitrososphaera sp.
AGTAATCTGATAGTAATACGCGAAAGTAATGGTAATAATGACCGTCCTAATTCTACAATCTCCTCCGGCGAAAGAAGTGATTAAAGAATTCGTCGTCTTATAGTAGAAGAAGGCAAATCACATAATGAAATCCGGCTTCAGCTCAACCTTCCACCTCTACTTATTTTCGATACTTGGACACGCTACTTGAATCGGAACGCGAAATTATAGCCAAGAATATACCTGAGATTGAATTGCGAAATGAAACGATAACTCTCAGAGAGAAGTATCTTAGACGTAGCAGAAAAGAGCAAGACATTATCACCAATAAAGAAGTTGATGCTGATGCTAAGGTGAAGGCGCATTACCTAGCAGCTGAGCTTGATAAAGCAGTCCATCACCGGTATTATGAAACGCCTTCCTATCTAGCAGGTAGGACGCGACGGTTACTGTCCTCTTCTTTACTATCCTCATTAGAGGAGGCTTATTGCTTACACTATGAAAAAGCCATGAAGGAAGCAGAAGAAGAGTAGAGGAGAAAGCAAGAGGACGAAGAATATGATGAATTAGATTATCTAGATGAGGAAGGTAGCTTAACCTGGGGGAGACGATGGAGGAGATCATGATGGTAGTGAGGGCACAGTAGGCTTAAGTGGTTAAACTAGCTCTACAACAATCACCACAAGAACCGGCAGCGCTACAGACACTATACTACTGATACGGTAGAAAGACAAGAGAAAAGTAGTAAAGAGACAAGGAAGAAGTAACTCCCCTATGGCCTGACCTTAATTTTTAGTACAATTGGCTATCAGGATATATTGACTTTTTTGTTCAAGGTTTATAACTTCTATTTTTTATATATTATATCTAATTCATAGTAGCTATGCTAGACTTTTCATCATTTAGCCAAATTCTCATTGCTTTATTTACAACCAGCACTATGCTTCAGCAAGCATCAGGTGCTCAAACAGTCATAGAACCTATCACTAACTCTCTGAGCCAATTTGCAACTACCATAGCTGAAGCGGCACCCAAAATCGTAGCTGCTTTGATTTTGCTAGGAATTGGTCTTCTAATTGGTAGGATTATCGGATGGATTGTAAAGAAGGTTGCAGAAAAAATGAACCTTGACCGTTACTGGAGTAGAACAGGTATAGGTGAGTCCGTATCAAGGGCAGGATGGAACCTGACAAGAATAATTTCAGTTGCAGCCAGGTGGTTTGTCTATCTGTTCTTTATCTCTGCTGCAGTTAATGTATTGGAGTTCACTCAACTGTCCCAAGCTATCAATGATGTGTGGTTATGGATTCCAAATGTGGTAGCCTTCATAATAATACTCGTGATAGGTGCACTCATTGCAGACTTTGTTGGAAGGTGGATGCAACGTGAGCTTCCAGCAAGAGGAGTAGTAGGAGGCAAAGCCATTGGAATGGTCGCAACGGGGATTTTGTATGCTATAGTATTGGTTGTGGCGACAACTCAGCTACAAATAGGCGAGGCTATCCTGAATTCAGTAATCTCTGCACTAATCTGGGGAATGGCAGCTGCCATAGCTATAGGCGTTGGAGTTGGATTGGCATATGGGTTGAGAGAGGCATTCCCAGCAATGATTAGAGGAACTACACAGATACAACCTACATTGAGGAAGGGACAGAGGGTAACAATAGGTGGTGCATGGACAGGTACTGTACAGGAAGCAGGCTCATTTAGTGTGATATTAAAGGATGATCAAGGCAAGACAATCGTGATACCTACCAAGAATATTGCAGATAAAGAGGTAGTAATAGAGTCTGGACCAGCACCTGCTACCCAAGAGAAAGCTGTAGAAGAAAATAGAGGAGCATCATCATCGTCATAGTGATCGTGTACTTGCTCATTTAGATACACAATTTTGAGTGTACAGCGGGAGCCTGCTTGAATATAATAAAGCGGGCAGCGCTTAATTACGAGAACACCAAGGCGTCGGATATAAAACACCCTCGCGAGCCTCTTTATCTATACATATTTGTCATCATAGCGTTGTCCACATTTTAGGATCGTCAAACTCAGAATCTTTAACCAGAATTAATTAAAGGAAAGTGCTGACTTCATTTTCTATCTATTGAATACTGGTCTTCACTAGTAAGCTTACTCCAAAATATGTTGTTGTTTTGCTGTTATTTTATTGGCAACCTGTTAGCATGTGATATATACGGTTGACATGTAAAGGTATACGCGAAGGACATAAGGTTCTCAAGCCGTTAGATGGTTCTGAAAGAAGATATTCTGTTGGATAGATAAGCTGCACGACATGTGCGTTATTTATCAAGCGGTATGGATGGACTTTGGTGTCCATGCTGTGGTTGTAGGTTCAGGGCAAATACTAGAAACATAATAGGAAGAAGAAGAACAAAAAGAAGGACTGTGTAATCTATGGCATAACCATTAAGAGGCACGAACCATCATCCTTTGATGTCACCGAAACTATGTCGACAAAGAAGCTTTAGCAAATATATCAATTATCAAAAAAGATTTCCACATTAATCAGGGAACATCAATAAATCGGCTCAAACATTTAGTTTTTTTGCATTTGTAGAAAAAAAGAATATCAAAGTCAGTAATCACTTCAGTACTTCTTAAATTGCATTTGGTAAAGGCTGCATCCGGAGTGAGTCCTACATCATGCCATCCCTTCCCAGTAAAGAAGAAGTACAACAACGACAGCAGCAAGCCAAAAAGGGCTATTGGCAGAATGAACTTTGCTCGCTTGGAATACTAGAGCCAAACCAAAAGAAAGAACTTAACGATGACGAAGAACTTGAAAACCTAGCAGACATCATCAAACAGGCAATGTTTCAGGATTATAAAGTAGCATATAGTGAAAAAGGCGATATGTATAAAGAGGAAGCACAATCGACCATTACTCTTGGATGAGTTAAAAAGAAAATGTAATTTTTCCTTTTTTTGCTCCCTTGAGACATCTCAATTTTTAGTTGACGTAATCATGACAAATTACGTGTTCCACAAACCCTAGAATGCTTGATGACAACTAAGCATTTTCCATCTGCTACAACTCGTCTTTGTTTTGTCAGCAGCATATAATATTTATCATAATATTGAGTCACAATGATATTTATCAAAGGATTCTGTATAAAATGGGTGATATGTAATAACACAATTAGCCTGACGAACGAAATGCTGGGGACTACAAATGGCGGCGATGATAGAAGGAATAAGATAATTCATAATGCATTTCTTAACTGTCTACAAATGAGAGAGTATTCAAGGGTTCTGACTGAAAGAAGAAACTTGTTTAAATTTAAAAAACCAACAGAGACGCGCAAAATTACGGGAAAAAAATTGTCCTGCTCCAAGGAAGACATAATAGACAAGCAATAAGTTACTGATGCGATAGTAACAATAGCTACTACACTGACTATGATACATTATCTACCTTCTTTAAAGCATCTTGGGTTAGAGTCGTGAGTACAGTTATCATTTGAGTCAGGTATTCCATCACCATCACCATCTCTACTTTCTGTATCGCTAGTACTACTTCTATTGCTACTATCTCTGTCTTGTGTGGTTCCAGTCATAGAGGAAGGAGAAGATTATGTAGTATCTCCTCCTCCTGGGTAACATTCAACCGCACCACGAAAGCTTCCGAAATTATCTACAGTCCTCCCAGAGACGTCAATTTCGCTGGAACCAGCTGTACTACCTGATGCAGTCATTGAAAGGGCATCACCTATTTCAGCGCAATAATGAGGCGTAGGAGGAAAGCGATTTGGTATACCGGCTATAAAAATAAGCCCTCCACCGGTGTTATTTGTAAATGCTCCACCCTTGATAAGCTCACCATACATTGTTTGTCCACTACTGCTATTAGTTACTTGAAATGTTCCATTAGTTATCCTCGCATGCTGGCGATCAGAAAAAGTTCCTTGTGGATCAAAAGTTAGCGCAGCCCCATCTTTTGGGCCTGTGCATAACGTGCCAATAGCCGGTTGTGTTGTTCGGAGAGTTACAGGGGTTGATTGAGCTTGTACTGGTTGAAGAAGAAAGTTAAAGAGTAGTACTGGACTAGTTAGCTGCAAAATTACAGGATAATGCGAATAAAATCGATGTTTTCTTTCCCTGATATGGAGTGTTTATCAATATAGTATCTTAATGCAATATGAGTTGCATTTATCTAACCATTCTATTCTTCTTGGTTGTTCTATCACTTCAATAATAACAACAGCTGCAGCTGATTTGGCTGTATATTGTTGTTGAGAGCCGATAAAGTGACAGAATCTCAAAATAAGAGAGGAGACATTGAGAACCGCACATAAACAATATGACTTTACCATGCATATATGCTGCCAAAACGTCCACGGTCTTTCCACGAAATGGTTATTAAATGCTATTTGTTCCCATATAGTGTAAGGATGGGATATGACAAATAGATCTAGGATAGAGATAGTTATTCAGATTCTAGAGGTTGTAAATGACTTTGGTGAGGACGGTGACGGAGTTACGCAGACTACGATAAGGTATCAGGTGTTTCTTAGCAGTGCACAATTGAAACAGTATCTAATAACTCTCAGCATTCATGGCTTGCTTAGCTATGAGTCAACGACTCGTAGATATAATGCCACAGAAAAGGGTCTACGATTCCTCAACAACTGTTACAAGATGGATGATATGATAAACCAACTTCAACAACAACAACAGCAGCAACATCAACAACCTCATCATATCCAAAACAGCAACAAATATGGATAAACGGGAAAGGAGAGAAGGAGAAGAACAATTCTTAAGCAGAACATCAAACACAGAAGTAGAATAGAAATATCCAGCAAGATTTTAGAGACTGCAAATGGTGGAGGATATATGTTAGAAATACCAAGATAATGAATAAGGCAAATCTTAACTTTAACCAGTTGAAAGAGTATGTAATATTATTAACTGAAAGGGATTTAATTTACTATGAGAAAGAGACTCAGTCATTTAAGACTACAGAAAAGGGTCTGAGATTTCTTCAAATATATAGTGAGATAAACGATATGACAAAAAGTCACCATTAGCACCACCACAGCGGCAAAAAGTTTTGATATAAAGTGAGGAACAAGGTGAGAGGATCAAAGTGTTCTTGCTCTCCTATCTCTTCTTGTCATTTATTATGCAAAAAACATTGCTTGCAGCCGTGCAGCTTCTCTTATTTCTCATCCTTTCTTCTCCTATCCTTCTTCCTTTTTTAGGATCTAAAATACAATATTATCCTGTCGCTTCGTTACCTTTTCTTTTAAGTATCTGTGCCAAGGCTTAAACCCCAGCTACCTGTGAGGTGAGCTGTCACGCCGAATAGACACGTTAAACCTTGGACAACATCGCAAATATGCGTGTTGATTCACTAGGCGTTTTCAGGTAAGATAGCTTTCGTGATTTTCAGTTATTGCAGTTCATGCTATGGCTTCCTGATTATCACCAAACATCAGACTAATTTAGTTTATTTCTTTCGATAGATTATCTATCTGCTGTATCATAGTCGGGATACGTATCGGTTTCTTAATAGTTCCAACAATACAATGCCGCCTTTGAAGATCATTTACCATTTTCTCGTCTAGGTCATGTGCGCTTATCAAGATCGTTTTGACACCATTGGGTCGGCTTATTTTGCAGGCGACAATATCGCCCAGTATGTCTCTAAGCTTATGGTCTAACAAAAGAATATGTATTCTCTTCTCATTATTCTTCTCCGCAATGTATCTTTCTACACATTCTTTACCTGAGTCAACCATGATGATATTGTAAATTCCTCACCAAAGCCATTTTGTACAACTGAAGAAGATCAATTTCGTCCTCACAAATCGTGATTGTCTTTTTGTCTGTGTCAGGCATATAAGATAGTCCTAATTATATTCAGCATCCCTTAAGTTAAGATTTGCATTATGCATTATGACATTCGATGTAGATACTCAATTAGAGACAATTCTGCAACGGTTCCAATTGATCAGCGGCAATTTGCTGTATTGCAGTTACATCAGGAGGTATTATGTTCTCTTTCTTTCTTTGCTATTACACTTGAAATCCTTATCATACTTTATAGAAAGTCAGCCATAATGAAAAAAGGTCAAGAGTGAGAAGAGTTGTATCTATGCGTCTAAAAATTCAGATGAGCACAATAGGCACAGATTACAGATCAACTAATCTACATCGCAACAAAAAGGCTTGTCCCAGTATGTATAGCCCAAGCCCTATGACGACAAACGGTAATGCAAAGTGCCCCATGCATTGAATTCGCTCCCACAAGAGAGGATGGTTGACAAGATAATAACCAAGGGCACACCATCCAGTAGTCATTGTCATGAATACAAAAACAAGCGTCGCTACTTCTGAAGCTGTGTGGTATTTGGTGGATAGCGGTGTCCAGACAGCAATATTATAACCTCAGTCTACAGGGTGTTATACCTTATAGGCTTTGTTATCTATAGTATCTTCATTGGTACAGACTAATATGCGACTGCTTCTTCACAGAAAAGCTAACTCAATGTCTATCGCATCCTTAAGCGATCAAATGACAATGGATTTGCTTCCTTCTCTTGCAAGAGCGCACGGATATGTTGAAGATTTACATGATCGATACGAGCTGGCTTTATACTCAAAAGGAGGAACAATTCAGACCCTTATTTCGAGTGGATTTAAACTAGTTAATCCTCCACGAGCATTGCAGACGCCAATAACAAAGAGATCAAATAATCCTGAGAGCAATAGGAGGTACGTCTCAAAACGTTGACTGCTAGGGATGACAGCGGCTCCAATACCGGCTCGGCTAGAAGAATCAAAACAATAAATCCTGCAACAGAAGAAGAACTAAATGAGTATCAGATTGTCACTGAAGAACAAGTAAAGGGGTCCGTAAGAAGGGCGAGGAATGAGTTTGTTGAATGGAAGAAAGACATTGACAAAAGAGCAGATCATTTGTATTCCTTCGCTAATGAACTGAGGAAAAACAAAGAAAGTCTCGCCAGGAGTGCCACAGCGGAGATGGGAAAGTCAATAAAAGAATCAAGAGCTGAAATCGATAAATGTGCATGGACAATTGAGTACTTTGCTGATAATGCAAAAATCTTCACAGCAGGCGAAGTAATTAACACAGATGCAAGAAAAAGTATAGTAACATTTCAACCCCTAGGAGTCATAGCCAGCATAATGCCATGGAATTTTCCTTACTGGCAGGGATTGAGGTTTGCAGCTCCCTCTTTGATGATTGGAAATACCATTGTACTAAAACCTGCAAGTGCAACAATGCAATGTGGGATTGAAATAGAAAAGACTTTTGTTAAGGCTGGGGTCCCAGAAGGTGTTTTTCAGACGTTGGTTGGAGACTCAAAAAGTGCAGAATCATTGATAGATTCAGAAGGCGTTAATGCTGTAACATTTACGGGAAGCGTGCCTGTTGGAGCTAAGGTAGCAGAGAGAGCTACCTCTAGACTGAAGAAGACTGTATTAGAACTTGGAGGGAGTGACCCCTTCATTGTTTGCGGAGATGCAGATATAGAAAAGGCATCAACAGGAGCAGTCAAAGGCAGATTCGTTAACTGTGGGCAAAGCTGTATTGCATCCAAGAGATTCATAGTTGTTAAAAACAATGCAAAGGAGTTTACTGAACAATTCGTTCAAAAGACCGAAAAGCTCAAGGTTGGAAATCCTCTTGAAGACGATACAGATATCGGCCCTGTTGTTAACTCAAAAAGCCTTGAAAATATGGAAGGAATTGTTGCAAGGTCGCTAAAAGAAGGAGCAGAGCTTCTAACAGGCGGAAAAAGGCTCGAGGGCAAAGGCTTTTTTTACCAGCCTACTATTCTTGGTAATGTCACGCCTGCTATGGAAGTAGCACAAGAGGAAGTATTTGGTCCTGTAGCACCAATAATCCTGGCTGATGATGAAAGAGAAGCGATAAGGATTGCAAATGACTCGAAATTTGGTCTTGGTGCTAGTATTTGGACTCAGAACCTCGAGAAGGCAGAACAATTGTCATCAATGGTGGAGTCTGGGATGGTTACGATAAATAACGTAGTAATATCTGATCCCCGTGTACCGTTTGGAGGTATAAAGAACAGCGGATTTGGCAGGGAATTATCAAGATATGGGATGATGGAGTTTGTCAATATCAAATCTATTAGATTCTATGATCAATTGGTCCATGGCCCGTATGTGGAGTGAGCAAAAACTAGGCTTCTTGCAAGAGCAAAGAAAAGAGAAGTGAAATATAAAGTTGGCTAGGAAAAACAAAAGGACAACAGAAACTGATACTAAGACTACCAAAAACGGTAAAGCCGACAAAAATGACAACAGTTTGGATAAAGAAAAGACTAAGAGAAGTGATAGCAATACTGAATCGATTACTTTGAATTCGCCATCATCATCATCATCATTGTCTTCAAAAGATAAATCCCAAAGTAAGATTGTAGAAAATGTCTTAATACTGCAAGGCGGGGGATCGCTTGGGGCATTTGGTTGTGGAGTATTCAAGGCGCTGGCTAAAAAAAATATCAAGATAGACATTGTTGCTGGAACCTCTATTGGAGCAGTAAATGCCGCAATTATAGCAGGAAGCAAGGATGAAAAACCCCCAGAACAACTACTAGAAGAGTTTTGGCTGGAGTTATCCATTGGCTTTGTAGATTTCATTAATTATGGTTCTTCTTCTCCTTTGCTTTCTTACATGTATATTCCGGGTCTTTCTGAACAACTAAAGTATAGTCAGGATATTAATTACCCATATTCTAACATTAAAAGAAAGCTACTAACTGAAGAAGCTGGGCGGGAGGAAGAGGACGAAGAAGAAGCAGAGTATCATCACAATCGATTTCTAAGCGCAAACGAAAAAGCAAGGAAGATAAAGCAGCTAATGTCTTTCTATAGCTCGGCTGTCTTTGGAAATGACAAAATGTTTAAGCCAAGATGGAAACCTGAATATGCCGTCTCCGACCCTGAATACTTTACGCCTGAGAAATGGACTTATCTTTATGACCACTCACCTTTGGCAACAACTTTGGATAAATACATCGATTATGACAAACTAAATCCTAGAGGTAAGCCAAATACACGCTTAATAATCTCAGCTACAAACGTACTGACTGCAGAACCTTTAGTCTTTGATAGCTCAAAGGAGCAAATAACCCCAAAGCATATCCTTGCCGCAACTGGTTATCCCTCATACAATTTCCCTTGGATAGAGGTCAAAAAAGGCATATATGCATGGGATGGCAGCCTGCTAAGCAATACTCCACTAAGAGAAGCGATAGATGCATCTCCTGTAAATGACAAACGCATATTTTTGGTCGAGAACTATCCAAATACAATAGATGTTTTGCCAAGGACTTTGCCGGAGGTTCATCATAGAGCAAGAGACATCATGTTCTCCGATAAGACAGCCTATAATGTAACCATGTCAAAGGTAATAACGCGCTACCTTGAGTATATTGAAGAGTTATATCAGATGGTAGAACAACATGCGGATCACAAACAAATAGGGGAGGAACGACTTAAGAAAATTCGACAAAAATACAAGAAGTACAAGCAAGAGCGAGGGGCGGAGATAAAAAAGATATTCTACATTTCCAGAGATGAACCCTTTCCACACATCTATGAGAATGCGGATTTTTCACCAGAAACAATCAAAAATTCCATTCAAGAAGGCGAAAGAAAAACAAATGAGGCACTAAGAAAGATGTAAAAAATAACATCATCATCTTCTTCATAATAGCACTGCATATTAGAGAATCTATGTTGTGTAAGTGTCACTGTATTTGTGTGACTTTATCTAATTGTCTCTCCTCCATCTACAACAATCGTCTGACCACTCATAAACGAACAGTAATCAGATGCAAGCATTAATGCAACTCCTGCAATTTCTTCTGGCTTGCCTGCTCTTCCCAGTGGAATAGAGGATACAATATCTACTCTTTGCTCTGTCGTCAATCTCTCCCAATTCCTCTGCGTGGCAATAGTTCCAGGTGCAATTGCGTTGCATCTTATTCCATACTTGCCAAATTCGGCAGCTATATGTTTTGTAATTCCCAAATTAGCGGCCTTGGCCACGGTGTAAGGCGCACCTTTTATGTACCCACTTATTGCAGGAGTTGAAGAAATGTTGATTATAACCCCGCGTCTTTTTTCGACCATTAGAGGCAGAACCTCACGGCAGCATCTATAAGTGCCTTCGGTATCGACATTTAATACCTTCTCTAGTGCTTCGTCAGATATTTGATCAAAAGCTACATCCCACAAGTCATCTAGAATTGGATAACCTGCATTGTTCACAAGCACATCAACTCGACCAAATTTGTGGCGAACTTTATCGACCATCTCGCTTATCTCTCCTATCGAAGTTACATCCACCTTTAATCCCAGTGCGTCAGTTCCATGCTCTTTTGAAAGCTCATTCACGACATTTTGGGCTTCGCCTAAATCTCTCCCTGTGATTACTACATTGGCTCCGTGCTCAGAAAAGATATTTGCGATTGCCCTTCCATTTCCCTTAGTTGAGCCAGTAATGATTGCAACTCTGTCCTGTAATAGCTTCATTATCGATTATACACCGGAATTGTTGAGCAACACACAATTATTTATTATAATCATCTTCATAGAGATAGAATAACAACATTGCCCGAACAGTCTCCTAACAGGATCTGCGGCATCAATAGCACAATGATTCTTGAAGAGAGTACCCTTGAATGGGGTCCCATATACTGACCAAGGAACTGGTTGTCTAGACAAGCCCGCAGTAAGTTTTCAGAAACCTGATAGGATTACACGAAAAATGGGTGGCTGACTTTTGGATCGTAGTAACAGTAAACGTCTATTGCATGTATACTAGGCTTGTTGACAGAGGGATGTTTATGGAACATTCTACTTCTTCAACACTTTGTCGATTACGGACTGTCAATTACGGTAATGATGATCCCTAATCTTGATTTATCGATTCAACTCTTACTAAAAGCAGAGGCCAGCTACGAAATGAAAAAAACCTAAAAAGATAAAAAATTATTCTTCTTCTTCGGGCTTGGGTCAAGGCCACTCCAGAAAAGAGTAAAGGAGGTTCTATCATTGTTCGAAACCTCCATTCTTCTGTTTATTTTCTGATATGGTAAAGTTCTAACCTCTCATCTTGGCATATTGCTATGTGATATTCTTTACATAATTCATCTAATTGTACCATGGCTTTATCGCAAGTCGCGTATAGGGCACCGTAGATTCTCGGACTGGACCTCCAGTCGTTCATAACTGCGGCACATCTGTCTACTATCAGAGAATACTGTTTATCTAGCGTACTCGTGTCTTGGACGGGAAACGATGTGAATATTATAGATGGGGAAAATATGGCGGCAAGAACTAGTATGCAGGCAATAGCCGAAAAGAGGCCGCATATAATAAAAAAAATAGGAGATTTTAGAGCATTCGTAAAAGAGTGGATATTAACTGTTGACTTGTGTTCAGTAGCAATTATGTCCACTTCGACTGTGATCCTGAATTCACTAGTTTTAGACTCAAAGGCATATGTCGAGGACCTTTTCGAAAATGCAGCGGGGTTAGATGCATCAAGTCTGCTGGCAAGGATATCGGATAACCTGTACTCTTGATATTCTGCGACGTCAAGCTCCGGTATGACATTATCCAATTCAACATCTCTTTGTTCTTTTTCCAAGATACGAAGTCCCATCCAAGCACTTGGTCGGCTCCGGCATATAGAAGGGAACCGCTGCTGGGCTATAACTTAATTGTTAATGGAGTTCAAAAAGCTTTCTGCCGGGGCTTTAATAATTATCCTGAGCTTGAAAGAGTCCTGAAGCTGCAAATGATTATTCCATCTACAACAGACGCTATGTAAAATCATCTAGGTTATTCTTTGGTTATGAGCATCTTGTTTGATTGTTCTTTCTCAGATTTTCTATCCTTATGCAAGTTCCCATTTGTTATGGCGAAATCTCTGAATTAGCATAGCATTGTTCCATTAAAAATTCGATTCAAAGAATGGTAACGGATCCTAGTCTTTTACTTAATTAACTAAAAAATCTCTTCTTTGCTTCCTCGAGCCGCTAGTTCCGAATTAACTAAAAAATTCTATCGACAAAAAATTAACAGAGTATGCATTCAGCTGCTACACTTGAATAAAAAGGACAGCACTAATGGATTCTTATTCTTATCATGAATAATTCGTTATCGCAAAGTAGTAACGAAAATAGTGGTGGTAATCTAAATTACAAACAAAGAAC
>JBJMEA010000091.1:0-3361 GCA_045809625.1 Nitrososphaera sp.
GTTAATGCATTTACCAATCCAGACGAGGCATTGCAAAGCTTCAAATCAAATGCAGAGTCTTACTGTTTAGTGCTGTCAGATGTTCGAATGCCTTCTTTGTCTGGAATACAACTAGCAAGAAAAGTCAAAGAGGTTAATCCAGCTGTCAAGGTTATGCTCATGACTGCTTTTGAGATAAGGGATAATGAATTTTCCAAGGTATTTCCTTCTATGCAAGTTGATGGGTTTGTTCAAAAGCCGATTGGAATTAAAGAGTTGACTGACAAGATTTTAAGTCTTGTAGGAGAAACGAAGAGAAGGACAGACGGAGAAGGATTAGAGATAAAACATATTGAGGATTGAAACTGAGATGGTAAGTGAATCAGTCATAGAATCGTTCAACGAAGAAGTAAGATATGGAGAGAATGGCATCATAATACATCCTAATATGCAAATATTCCGCCAGATTTATACAAAGTATGCTAAAGAGCAATTAGAAAAAGAAGATAATAGTAATAGTAATATGCGCAATGAACAATCAAGGCAAAGAATTATTCTTATTGCGACTTTTTACGAAACAGTAGACAGCATAAAGCATCATCTCAATGCTGCAGGTGTGCAAAATATTCAAAGCCTAATAGACAGCGGTTCATTAGTAATAGTGGACGCTTTTAGCTCTTACTATCCAGATGTCAGCGGCATGAAAAAGCTGGTAGCATCACTTTCGGATCGCGCAAAAAGAGAAGGCAGAGCTGGAGTTACTGCCATTGTAGATATGGGCTTTTTCTTTTTGTTTGGAGGAGATGGCAGAGCTACAGAGTTGATAAATTATGAGGCATCCTTGGCACCAAAAACAGAAGGTGGTAACGTCAGGGGGTTTAGCTGCTATCATGGAGGAAACTATAGCACGCTTAAAGACAACCAGAAAAAAGAGCTTGCTCAAAAAGGGAAAAAGCTGTTTGAAATTACAGAAAGTGCTTCCTAAATCAAGGAAGAAAGAGAAGCAAAGTTTTGACTAGCCAAACACAACTATGGTCTTGAAAGGAAGAAAAATTGGAATGCTTGTTTTTATCAACCATTGGACAATAGGGTTAAGCTCTTGCTCTGAACTGGGCGAATGCTTGTGCACAGAATAGAGTAGACGGTGTTAATGATAGCGTTAAGTAGTAATAGTAGTAGTCCTGCTTTAAAAACCAGAGTGACAAAAAGTAGATTGTATATCATGATAATGGTGGACACATCTATGCCACGTGTCGTCATCGCTCAATAAGAACCATCATAAAACTACTACTAATTTTGAGAATATGAAGAATGTTGATCCTAGCAAATACTCTGGTCTACAGCTTCCAACATACATTCTACAGTGTTTGGCAAGTGGTATATCTCAAGAGCAGATAGCATTAAAGTTTCCAGAACAAAGAGAGGGCAGTTACCAAGTGGTATGAATATGAGATGATACTTCAGAAATACTTTTTTTCCTAAGAATTACCATCGAGGCGTTTTTTCAGGTCTTACCATCTGGCATTGCTGTTGAATTTGTCTGACAACTACCTATAATAAGTTCAAAATAATGTGGTCATTCCTGCGTAGGAAGAAATGTACCGGGTGGGATGATATGAACCCACGACTGCAGCATATTATGCTTTCTTAGTGCGAGCCTACTGTATAAAAACAACTGAGACGAGCAACGGTTCAAGTCATCCCACCCATTCCATCAATTTTTCTTTGCATACGCTACATAGCCTCCACCATCAAAGTGAAGTATTGAGAAATTCATTGACACTACAAATGATGAATAGGGTTAATAGAACAATCCATTGACCGGACATAATAAGCATCTTGCCTAAGTAATCTTGTAAAAGAATGCAAAATAAAATACCACACGTAATAGTCTGCGATGACGATGCTGAGCTTAACTCATTTATCCGCAATTACTTCAAGTTAGACGGCTATGAAACCCATCAAGCGCTATCTGCGCAAGAATGTATTGATAAATTGACAAAACTAGGTGATACAATCGATGCAATTACGGTTGATGGAAAGATAGCAGCTGATAGAAGTGTAATGCTTATCCTAAACGTAAGAAGGTTAAACAAGAATGTGAAGGTCTTTGTTTTGGCAGACAAAGGTCTATCGGAGGCTAAGACAAGAATAATGGACTATGGAGCTGATGAGTTTGCCGTAAAACCAATAAGCATGGAATCTATGATTAATAAAGTAAATTTGCAGTTGCTTGAAGCTGCAAGAAGTGCTGCTGCTTCTCCTTCCTAAACATCTCTATGCATCTCAGTCTCTACACCGCTTACAAAGGCATTGGCATTGCTGCTAATTTGTCCTACACTAACCAAAATTGAACTCAAACCAATACCGTAGTTTCAGCGCAGGAAGAAAAGTACCGGGTGGGATGATATGAACCTACTACGACCTCAGCGCTCCACAAAGAAGACTTTCTATGACCTCCTATCCAAATTGCAGGTATAGAAAGTAATCCACTCAATTGTTCAAACCCCAACATCCCCGGCTTTTTTCTTTGCAAGCTCCATAGCCATTAAATATAAGCGTTTTTTGCGGAAGCCAGCGAAGTAAATGAGAAAAGGACAAATATGTAGCAGGTTAGTTAATCTTTGTCGTTAATACCTTAAGACTAAAACAATAGAGAAGGTTTAGCCATCGAGAAAGCTGCAGGAAGACGTGAAGGCAAATGTTGTATCACTATTCTTCGGACTTATAAACTTCAGAAAACCGAAATTGTTGTGGTTACGCATAAAATCACCAGGTTTAACGTAGAGAAAGTCAATGCTGTACTTTCCATTAGACACCAATCCACGTAGCCTTCACAAACAGTTAGTCTTCTGGAGGGCTTGCTTACTCTCCTTTGGAGTCATAGTATTCACTGGTATAATGAGATGTAAGACAATTTTGACCCCAAAATTCCACGTGTGTTTTTATGCATATAGATTAGCGCGTGATTGAACAGGTTATATTATACTTATACCTAATCTTGTTCTAAACTATCTACTCTCCTAAACACTAATCTGTCTATTTTAGGCGCTGAAGCGGGCTTGATCCACCATTATAAATCCTCAACATCTAATAGAAGAAACTAAAAAAGAAAAAAGAAATGAAGGATCATCACGGTCCTGCGGAACTTGGAGTACCAGGTCTAGTTGCATTTGCACCACCCGCATTTGCATCAGTAACTGTTGCATAACTTGATGTCTGCATTATTGCTTCTCTTGCTTGCTGTACAATTTCATCAGGATTTCCAGTAACAGTCCAATGCATGAACAATAGCTTTGGCGATTCATCAAGCATATGGTTATGTATGGTAGTTACAGTCCAATTGTACTTGTCCAACACTTTATGTACAGGAACAACCTCG
>JBJMEA010000092.1:0-7714 GCA_045809625.1 Nitrososphaera sp.
ATGTTGAATATGATACTAATGCAAATTTTACTAATCCTCTTAGCAAGACTGCTCAAGCTGACTCAACTACAGACTTTACAGCACATGCAAAACTTGATGGTATGAAACCAGATACTCTATATTACTATAGAGTATGGTTCACGCGCTCAGATATTGAAAACAACAATAACACTAATACTAATAACAATTCATCAACGACCTCTAATATTGCTGAAAAAGTTGAAATTGGAACATTCAGGACTGCTCCAAGTTCCGATATGGCCAGTAATAGTAGTGGTATTAGTTTTATTTGGAGTGGAGATCTGGGTGGACAAAATTACTGTCGAAATGCCGATGAGGGAGGCTATTCTATCTTCAAGTCCATGTTGTCCCTAAATGCAGACTTTTTCATAGCCAATGGCGATATGATATATGCTGACGGGGCGTGTCCTGCACAGGGGCCCATCATTAATAATAGTACTAATAATCAGACCATCACGTGGAGAAACATTCCAGGCGATTTTAAATCTCTAGCGGATCCCTCAGTTGATTGGAATAACATCACAGAGGTCCGGTCCATATTCACGGAGCATTGGAAATATAACAGAAACGATACATATTTCAAAGAATTTCTTAGCAATGTTTCGATGTATTCCCAATGGGATGACCACGATGTAATAAATGATTTTGGATCTAAATGGCCTTACCGGAACTTGTTTAGTGTAAATAGAGAAGGGTACCCAAATATAACTACGGAAGGCAGAAACGCATTTTTGTATTACTCTCCACTAGACCGCGATAAAAATGATGATAATAATAATAACCACACTGCAAATGATCGCGACACCCATATCTATAGATCCTTTAATTGGGGTAAGGATTTAGATTTGTTCATAATTGATGCACGATCTTATAGAAGCCAAAATCACTTAGCGGATACTCCCGATGGCAATAAGACGATGTTAGGAAAGGAGCAGCTTCAATGGCTAAAAGAAGAACTATCTAATTCAAATGCAACTTGGAAAGTGATTAGTAGTGATGTACCTATTTCTATACCAACTGGAAGCAATACTTCGATACTAGGTAGAGACGGATGGGCAAATGGTAATGAAACTAACAATTATTCATATTATACAGGCTTTGAAAGCGAATTAACAGATATACTTGGATTCATAGATAACCAACAAATAAAGAATGTTGTCTTTATAACTACAGATGTACATTTTCCTGCCTTCATAAAATATAATCAAGATTTGAATAAAGATGGCAATATGACTGAAATACACGAGCTCGTGAGCGGTCCTCTGAGTGCATTCAGACTAGGGGTCCCATTCCCAGAATTAGATGAAACTTTTAACCCTTCTCTTCTTTATGGAGAAGGAAACATATTCAATTTTGGATATATCAGAATTGGAGATAGAAACGAGAATGGTGACAATAATGATAAGCCACATCTAATAGCAGATATACGTGGTGAAAATGGTGTCACACGTCCAGGATCCCAGCTGGATTTGACACCAAAATAGTATGTGGGTACCACCCCATCCATGAGTTTACGGCAGGATAATTTGGGGCTTAATTGAGTCTGATTTAGATAATGCCTAAAGCTCCTAATGAAATTAGGCAACTGTGGCTATATGGCAGGTACCTAAGAACCAAAAATGTTTAACAAAATCATCCAGAGGCCCAGTTTATACGGCAAGCAGCACAAGAGTTCGGTCTAATATATTGTAGCCTATCCTCTTTCTATGCGGGATTCTAATTCAGCCAATCACCTCAGAGCTTGAGGTATTTGAATGAACACCCATTTGGCCGTGTCGGGAATTGGATAGAAATTAATTTGAATCCAAATCTATGAGTCCGCCCATCTAATCCATCCTTAATTGAATCCAATATCAAGGGATGGTAGCATCTGCTACAAAATCTATTCTAGAACACCGAGGTTGTTGTGAGACACGAGGAATTTGAAAGGGAAAACCTCTTCGAATTAAGACGCAATTCGCAGTACTACATCTGATTCTAAAATAGGAAGAGACGAAAATAAAAGATCTAAATATGTCTGCGTCATGCAATATCCCTATATGTAAGCATTGGCTAGAAGATGGCAACTAAATAAAATGAGCCAACATTCTATTGCCAGCATAGGTCCAGCTGTTGCTGTTGTTGCTGCCATTGCTCTCATGATGATTATCATAACATCCTCCATTTTACAACCAGTACTAACTACTGGTACAGATTCACTTCCTACTAACACAACAAGTTATGATGATAATAATAATAATAATAATAATAATATCGAATACAACTCTATAACGCTTGCTCAGTCAAACCAGTCAAACATATCATTGCATGATAAAACCAATGTCACCCTTGGTGGACTTTTTACGGACCTAGGTGATCCTGGAAGATGGAATAAACTTCTCCAGCCTGCTCTGAACGAACTCAATAGACGGCATCCAGACATGAACATACAGATAGAATATACAGATTATCCTTACAATGTTACAAGAAATCAAATCTTAGATAGATTATCAAATAGCAATTCTGTGGACATCGTGTCGGTAGATCAAATTTGGCTTGGCGATTTTGCGCAGAAAGGTTTGCTAAGAAATCTAACAAATCAATTTGAAGAGTGGGGAAGAATGTATGACCTATATGAAGCAAATCTTGATGGCTGCGTATACAATAACACCGCATATGGTCTGTGGCTTTGGACCGATGTTAGAGGCATGTGGTACTGGAAAGATATGCTGCAGCAAGCAGGTATCGACCCAGAATCATTGAAAACGTGGGATGGATACATTTCTGCTGGAGTAAAGTTGAAGGAGTTCTTTGGAGATAGAGTAACTCAAGGAGTACATCTCAGAAATCCTCCTCATGAACCTGACATGTGGTATCCATACCTTTGGATGCTTGGAGGAGATATACTAGAGCTCCGTCAAGGCCACCCTACAAAAGGTGTCTACTGGTTTCCATCATACAATAGCTCTCAAGGAGTGAAAGCAATGGACTTTCTGAAGCAGCAGGTAGATGCAGGGATTGAGCCGCAAGAAAGACAGTTTGATACAGCATTTGCTAATAGGAATTTTTCGGTAATCCTAGCAGACTCTGCTATGCCAGGAGAATTTCCAAAAGAATCTTGGCCAACATTGAAACAGCAACTTGGGTTCATCCCAATGTTTCCTGTACCAAACCAGACAATCGCTACTTCAACTATGATGGGAGGATGGGAGTTAGCCGTCCCAAGTAAGTCGCAAAATAGTGACTTGTCATGGGAATTGATAACTATAATGGCTGAGCCTGAAATACTGGCTCCATTTTTGCAAGAATATGGATATTTGCCGACACAGAAAGTATTAGGTGAGGGTCCATCCTCTCAACCGCTAAAGGAATCAATACCATACTTTCAAGAGATGGTTTCAATGATTCAATATGGTCGAAGCAGACCAAATATTGCTGAATATCCAGAGATATCTGAACATGTAGACCAAGCAATAAAACAAGTTTACAACGGAACTGCATCGCCAGAAGACGCCCTTAATATAGCAGCTGCCAAGTCTGCAAAGTCTTTGGGATGGTAATTGTAATTGTCTCAATAATAAACAAAAAATTTAGCACTCCATATATTTTGACAACCTTTTACTAATTCTCAGATAAAATGTCAAAGCTAACTTCTCTCCGTGTAATATATTTCGAACTCTTTTTAAAAGAACTGATAAGGATAGGGCCAGTCGGGATCTAGGTAGGAATTCATTTGAATCAGATCTCCAACCACAACTACTATATCTCACTACCCAATTCTTGCGGAATATGAACCTGTTGCGCTCAGCGGAGCGCTGCATAGTCGGATGATATAACACTTCTAGTGCATTTAGAAGTATTATAATGAGGTCTGGGCGAAACCCTCCCAATTAGGATACTGAATTTTTACTTAGCTTGTTTTCAAAAGCTTGAGTTATATGTGCAAGCAGGACGGTTTCAGTTATTATCTAGAAATGTCTCCACGATTTCATTGAATTGGGCGGGGTGTTGATACATTGAGCCATGCCCAGATCTATCTGTCTCTAAAAGCCAAGCGCTCGGGATCTTTAATGCTAAAATTAATGAGTTAGCCGCAGGTACAGCAACAACATCATCATCGGTTCTAGTTTAATCATATCAAAAACAATTTTGACCCTATTAAGAGTAAAATAAAAAAATCTATTCAGTATTATTATTATTCTTTCTCTGCGGCTGCATTATTAGCATAGGTTGCAATTAGCATCAGGTATACCTGACTGTGGTTCTTCAGTATTATTTACCTATCTTTATCTATGGTTCTCTAACGTTATAGGCTCATATTCAACAAGCTGTAATAACAAGTCCGTTCATGAGTTGCATGTTTCACATGTTGCCACGACTACTACTATGTTGTACCTTCTTTAAAGCATCTTGGGTTTGAGTTATGAGTACACTTATCACGTGAGTCAGGTATTCCATCTCTATCTCCATCTTGTGAGCTTCCTGCAGTCGCAGAAGAAGAAGAAGACTGTTGTTGCTGCTGATTAGCAGTAGTGTTGCCGCCTTGAGGAGAACATTCAACCACACCACTGAAGCTTCCGAAAGGAGCAGCACCGAGAATGCGTACTCCGATGCCGTTGGTAGCCGACGTACTGCAATGTGTATCTATTATGAGGGGGTTAGCGGGATCTCCTATTATACTATCTAGACCAAGTTTCGCTCCACTGCTGAGATTGGTAAAACGTCCACTGCTGATAGAGCCACTTTGCAATATTTTTCCATTTTCCTTAGAAGTTATTCGAAACGTTCCACTAGTTACTTTCAATATTATGGAACCAGGAGTGGTAGTTCCTTGTGCATCGAAAGTTAAGGAAGCGTCGACATAAGGGTTGCTCAGACTCCCATCAGCTGGCGTTGGTGTTCTGAATGTCATAGTGGTTTGAGCTAGTGCTGGTTGAAGAAGAAGAGGTTTAGAGAGGAGTAGTGGACTAGCTAATAGCAGCAGGATTGCAGCAGAAAATGAGAGCAAAATCGATATTTTCTTTCCCCAATATGGATTATTTATCAATATAGTATCTTACTGCAATATGAGTTGCATTTATTTAACTATTCTTCTTCTTGGCGGTTCTGTCATATTAATAACAACAACGGCTGCAGCTGATTTGGCTGTATATTGTTGTCGTGAGCCGATAAAGTGACAGAATATTATCTATCTTTATTGTCTTCTTCTTTCTCTTCCTGATCCCTGACTGCAATCATCTCGTCGTCGTTGCCCGTGTTCCTGAGCTTAATCAGATGATGTTGTTCTTCTTCTTTTATCCGCATTAACATGGTTCCATAACTACCTTTAAAGTCATGGTCTGTTTCATGCTATGGTTAGTAGAGGCATTGTATCGCATAGGAACAGAACCGATATAGCAATTCAGATTCTAGGCCTTGCAAATGGAGGCGGAATTACAAAGTACCAGATAGCTTATAGGGCATTTCTTAACTATGGACACCTTAAAGAGGTTCTAACTGAGCTGATTGAAAGCGATTTGCTCAGCTATGACTCAACAATGCACACCTTTAGGACTACCGAAAAAGGTCTTACATTTCTTCAAGCCTACAATCATATGAACGAAATGCTAAAGGAAGGGCGACAACAACAATACCGAAGCTAGTTCTTGTCAACATGGTAATACTCGGGAAAATAAAAGCTGCAATCAAGAGAACTACAGCATATCTTTGACTTAAGTCTATTTTTTGTTTCTTCCTACAGGATGAAGTGCAACATCTTGAATTTTGGTCTGGTTGATTCAAGAATTTTCATTTTAATGCGTACAGTTAAGCTACAGCAATAGTTGCTACGGTACTATTTGTCAATGTGTTAATTTCTATAGCATTCAGGTATGCGCAACAGTAAGTCAGTGGCAGAATCTTTTGGTACCCTCAACTGAAATAAGCTATGCAAAACCTCCATTGGCCCGAAGGATCTGACCGTTGACCCAGGCCCCATCAGGACCAGCAAGAAAGGACACCACATTGGAGATATCCTCCGGCTCGCCTAGGCGTTCCAGTGGAGGCTGCTTGCGCAGCTGTTCGATCTGATCTTCTGCCTTCCCTGTAAGAAATAGCTCTGTAGCCACAGGGCCAGGGGCCACAGCGTTCACAGTGATGTATCTGCCACGAAGCTCATTGGCAAGGACTCTTACTAGCCCTTCAACACCTGCCTTGGACGCGATATAGGGGCCATAGCCTGGGAATGCCTTGACAATTACACTACTAGAGAAAGCAATAATGCGGCCCCCTCTGGGAACCTGTTTAGCAGCTCGTCCCAGCACCAAAAAAGTGCCGCGAAGGTTGGTGGAGATCACCCTGTCAAAAAGCTCCGAGTCTCCCTCAGCAATAGTTGAAAGCGGCATAATGCCCGCGCAGTTCACCACCACATTTATCTCACCAAAAGTGTCTATCGCTTCCTTGAACAGACGCTCCACGTCGGCTGCATTTGCCACATCGGCCTGCACTGCAATGGCTTGTCCCCCCCCAGCGGAGTTGATTTCGGTTACAACTTCTTCGGCTTTAGCGGCATTACCTGCATAGTTTACTACTACAGCGAACCCATCACTTGCCAGCCTTCTAGCCACAGCGCGTCCAATTCCACGCGATGACCCGGTGACGATAACACTCTTTCTTGTAGATATATCTGTCATTAGCCGTTCATCACAACTTCCTGATGCTCTGTAATTCTTATTAGTATAAAATTATGTCCCCTGTCAGACAAAAGAAATCAACAAATATGGCTAGTCTACCTCCCTCTATATTCCTCCCTAGCCCTCAGGGCATCCATCCCATAAAGGGATAATGCCCAAGGGTTCATTATAGATCTTAAATGTCATTGCTTGCACATCGACTTTTCCTTCTATTGCTTCGAATGGAGGGTGTTTATTAAAGATGGTATTGGAAGTTGTTTCATTTCCTGTTGCTAATCACTGCCATTTTTACTTGCTTGAATACACAAGGCTTCAGCAGCGTTCCCCCTTGGATCCTGCAAGCGGTGAAGTGCCACGCCGTTTCCAGAGCCAAGTACGCACCTCCAAACCCAAGGAGAGCGTATGCGACTAACTGTAGATTTTCGAACATGGAAACTGTTATTGCATTCATGAATATAAGACTATCTGAGGCAAAACTATATAATTGTAAAGTATGTTCGTCAAATACTTTAGTTTTGTTAAATACCAAGTACATAGTTGACTGAGCACCTGTTATCTGTTAGGTATCTAGAAGCCTGAAATCCTCTTTTACTGTAAGTAGGACCAAGTGAGTGTTTGTTCTATCCACATATGGCAACGATAGGTTCTTTTTTATGAAATTGGAAAGCTCTTTGCGGTTCTTGAATTTGGCAACGACCACCATGTCAGTCAACCCTGTGATGTCATATACTGCGCACGCGTTAGGAAACTTGGCTATCTGTCTTTCAAGGTCTACAATCCTGCCTTTTGTAGCTGTTATCTCGATAATTGCTGTCAGGTCATAGCCTAGCTTTTCATGGTCTACTAAGGTAGAGTACGATCTGATTATGCCTTCGCTTTCCAGTTTTTCTACTCTGGCAAGTACTGTGGGAGCAGAAACACCAATCTCCTCAGCCACTTTGCGATACGACATCCTAGCGTCTGATAGCAACTTTTTGAGTATCTTCACATCGGTTTCATCCATATACCGAAAAGTGGAAAGGAATTAACAGATATAAGGTTTA
>JBJMEA010000093.1:0-13309 GCA_045809625.1 Nitrososphaera sp.
CGGATGAATCATGCAATGATATGGAATACTTTGTCCTTGACTTACACCCTTTAGTTCAACAGCTGGCGACTGTTCTCCTGGATTGATTATGCTTGTATCAAAAGCTTTTGCATTGTTTGGATCTTGTGGACCAGTACCCGCAGTTGCAGTGTGAGGTACTGTGTCTTGGTTGTCCCAGATAACCTTATTGCCCATTGGGACTTGAGCCTTGTCTGGGTCAAAATCCGGACTTCCTTGAACTGCGGATCCTTCTAATATCGTTATAGTAGTAGTGGCACCACCTCCTGCTGGGGTAGCGGTTCCTCCTGCTCCTCCAGTAGTACTTCCATTTCCTCCTCCTCCTGCTCCTCCCGTTTGTGCAGCTCCACCAGCACTGCCTTGCTCACTTCCGCTCGAAGACGGTGAAAGAGGTTGATAGTATGGGGAATCGATCCTATTTGTATCCGGGATAGCAGCCCCGAAGTAGGTGTAGG
Source organism: Nitrososphaera sp. (assembly GCA_045809625.1). Lineage (GTDB taxonomy): Archaea > Thermoproteota > Nitrososphaeria > Nitrososphaerales > Nitrososphaeraceae > Nitrososphaera. The sequence continues at coordinate 474 of JBJMEA010000093.1, forward strand.
TAAGATAGCCGGTAATCGCACCCAGCACAAGTATAACAGGAAAAGCGATTTTTCCGGGTTGACCCATAACCGCTACTCGCTAGCCAATACTCCTTAATAACTTCTTCTAGACCAAAACTATATTTCATCACTGTGTTCTGGATCTCGGAGTGAGATGACTCAACAAAAAATGGTTACCTGCAAGAGCTGTCATAGACAATTTCTAATACCTACTGTTGACACCAACAGGCAGGAGATATCCAGTGATATGAATGGAGCAACCTTTGCCTTCATCTGTCCATTTTGCATGACGCACGCCACCTATGCAGCATTCGAGTTGGAATAACCTTTTATTCTGGACATGGGAACAGGCACACTGCTGTGCGAAATGGTGATAATAACAATAACCTTTCTTCTTTGAACTGCATATTGTGTGGCAGCAGTCTTACTTTCCGTTATAATCCAATGCCTGAGTGGAATATCTCGGGCCTCATATGTGGTTCATGTTATAATAAAAAGTTATTTGAGCATTACATTGTGCCCTATAGAAAAAGGTCAAAAGAGAGTAGCAAAGACTAAATACTAACTTTTGCTTCCCTCACAGATATATGCCGACTGGGTATATTTTAGTGAATTGCACGCTGGGCTCTGAGGAGAAGATAATTAATGAAATTGCAAAACTACCCGACGCCAAAGAAGTGAGGGGTACATACGGTGTTCATGACATATTCGTCAAGGTCCAGTCAGAGAATACTGAGACAATGAATCACGCAATTACAAACAAGATACGCAAGATTCCAGGCATTACCTCGACTGTAACACTTGTTGTAATTGAAGAGCAGGGCGGTAAAGGCTAGATTAAGCCATTTCTTTCTTCCTATCTTCTGACCTTATTTTCTTTATTTCATAAAAGATCATTCCTGAACTTGCTGCAACTATCGTCCAGCCTACTGTTCCAACTATAGCATAATTGGAATAGTTTTCAAGCAAGAGTGCGACGCCCGTAGTTGCAAGCCCTACAAACCATATAGTGACCAGAATATATATCTGCATATCTTAGCCCCTTATGCCCTCGTCAAAGCCGAAAAATTGTTTAAGTGTCTTGCCGCACCTAGCGCAGTTGCAGAATTCAATAAACTGAAATTCCTCATACTTGCGGTAGACAAATGAATCTTTATGGTCGCATAACATTTGTCGAAGAGCTTGAAGCATATATTCTGTTTGTAGGCGGGCTGTTCATTATTACTATTTCGTTGATATATGGGGCTTCACTATCCAATATGCTTGTTGGACCCGTAGCGTAGTCAGGATATCGCGGCGGTCTTCGGAACCTTCGCTCAACTTTAGAGCCACTGAAGGTGAAGAGAACCGCAGGTCGAGGGACCGAAGCCCTCCGGGTCCGCTACTTTTTCTTTTTCTTTTTTCGTCATCAAGAACTTGGAGCTAGCTGATGTTATTAGCTAACAACGGTCTACCTAAGTTGACAGATAGATAATAGAATGATGATTAACTACCACTACCACTGCTAGTGCCATTACCAATATCGCTCTTGCCACTGCTACTATCAGCTTTCTTCTTAGCAATGTATTCTTCTATCTCATCTGAAAATGCTTCTGGAATTATTTGATCGGCTGCATAGCTCTCCTTGCACTTTTCACAGACCATATTCCCCTTGGAAAAAACCAATTGTGCTGTTTTAAAATCTCTAGGCTGTATAGTAATAAAAAAGAAGCTTCTGAATTTGGTTTTCATATTTCCAGCAAGCATCCTATATTTCTTCGAACAGTTGATTCTTCAAAAGAACTGCAGTTAGGTCACACCTACTTTCTATCTCTTGACCATTTTCTCATCCACTGAAGCAGATCTATTATCGACTCGACTAGTTCCTGACCCTTTGCCGTGAGATTGTATTCAACTCTAGGGGGAATTTCATTGTATGAATGCCTCTCCAGTATACCTCCCTTTTCAAGATCATGTAGTCTATGAGCTAGAGTCTTGCTGCTTATTCCCTTCATACTCTCTCGAAACTTTTTGTACCTCACAGGCTGAGTAGAACAGCAAAGCGGTATTAGAATCTCAAGGGTTCCTCTCTTTGTGATTAAGTTTCTAAGCTCTGCAGTTTCAGCCATCAATGAAGAAGGGCTGTACCCTTCAAAATTGCAGGCATCTTTGTAAATTGGAAGTTCCGGTCTCTTAATACGCTTCTTGGTTTTAGTTTCCATCTTTACACTAACTGTCATCATTTATCCTTGACAATTTAAATAGTTTCCATAGTAAAGCGTAGGCATGGAAAAGAATCATCAACAACAAGAAGATATCAAGAATACGATACGCAAAACATACGGCAAGATAGCACTGCAACAAACTAACAGCGAATCTGGTTCCCCTTCCTCCTGTTGTGCTCCTGGATGCTGCTCAGGAGGAGAAGGAGGACCAGCAGCTTCCCCAACCCAAACCGCTGCCATGTTAGGATATGAGACAAGCGAGCTTGAATCTGTGCCACAGACATCGATTCTTGGAGTGGGTTGCGGAGCTCCAGTAAATTTAGCTAATCTTCAGAAAGGGGAGACAGTCGTAGACCTTGGCTCAGGAGCAGGGATTGATGTATTTTTATCAGCAAAGAAGGTTACCAAGGCGGGTAGAGTTATTGGAATAGATATGACTGACGAGATGCTTGAGCGAGCAAGAAGAAATGCAAAGCAGCACGGCTACAACAACGTTGAATTTAGAAAAGGAGACATAGAACAAGGAATTCCAGTTGATGATAATTCAGCCGATGTCGTAATCAGCAACTGTGTCATTAATTTGACTGTGAATAAAGTAGATGCATTCAAAGAGGTTTATAGAATTCTTAAGCTAGGTGGTGGGAGAATGCTCATTTCAGACTTGGTTACTGACACAGAGATTCCAACAACCGATGCTGACGCTCAGATGAGGAGCAGCTGTATAGATGGGGCGCTCACAAAAGAACATTACATTAAAAATATCCGACAGGCAGGTTTTCAAAATATAGAAGTGCTAAACGAGCAGCTATACATGGATGAAGGTAATCAATGGGAGGGCAAGAGAAGGAGGATTTCTAGTTAGTGATAAAGACTGTAAAAAAGTGACAGCGAAATGAAGGCCCGTTTACCAAGTAGCAAGCAGAAAAATGAACAACGACGACAGGAACAGCAGCTACAAGATAATAAGGTAATCTTGTTTGTTTGTGTGGAGAATGCTGGAAGAAGCCAAATGGCTGACGGGTTCTTCAATCATCGATATATACCAAAAGGTTATCGTGCAGTCGGCGTTAGAACTTGACCTGTTTCCAAATCAATCCTCTTGCAGCTCAGGTGATGAAGGAAGTAGGCATCGATATCAGCAGCCAGAAGTCCAAGATAGTTACTGAGGATATGATCAGAAATTCGACAAGCTCAGTAAACATGGGTTGTATAGACAAGGCTGAGTACCCTACGCTTTTCAGAGATAATGTAATAGTATATGGAATCGAAGATCCAAAGAGTCATAGTAGAGAGGCGCTTTTCCACAGCCACATGATTTGCCTACCTGCTATATTCCGGGGATTCTCACAGTTATGTCCTAATTTTTCCTGCATGTATTACTCCCCCAATTTGTCATAACCAATGAAGTCAGAGCTATATTTCACATTCCAAGGTGCTCTGCGCACTATCCTATCCTCGCAGGAATATTACGAGATATCTATTGTAAATTTACTTCATCTATTTCTTGAGTTCAATAACTACTGAGCTGACATCTTCTGGTCCAATATTTTCTACAGCATGTGAGAGCCCATCGAGCCATACTGCCTGACCACGTTTGAGCTCGGTATCCTCGCTTTTACCATTTGGGAAGGTAAACTTGAGTCGCTGGTCGTTCAAGCAAACTGCTACACTTTTAGGATGAGAATGCATCTCAGATTTTGTGCCCCGTTTGATTCGGACTTCTAGGACTCGTACTGCGTCATTTTCTAGCAAGACCTTATAGCTGTCTGGTGCTACTTTAACAGCATCATCATTCTTTGACATAGGCTCTGCTGTATCTGGGTTAAACTTAAGCATTATGTTTTACGGTTATGTCACTTTATCGGCTCACAATACAGCTAAATGAGCGGTTCAAGCGATATACTGAGTCACCAAGAAGTAGTGTTAAATAAATGCAACCTATATCTCAACAAGATATTGATAAATAATATACCTTATTTGTGGAAAATTATCAATTTTACTGGTATCATCTGCAATCCTGCTGCTGACTAGTTCACAACTCTTTAATCTTGCACTAGTACAGCTCAAATCCCTACAAGTTTCCAAACAGCACAACAACCAGCAGCTGCTGATGATGGCAGCATAAGTTTTCGAACACCAACACCAGCGTCCGGCAAGTTGGACTCAGGAGAAGCTGCTACGCTAACTTTTGATGCACAAGGAACTACTACTTCTGATAATCCACATGCGAGTATAACTAATGGAACATTTAAGGTAACTACTAGCTGTGATGAACAAAAATTGGTTAGTGGCAGTTCCACCGTGGACAATTTACCAATAACAGCGGAGGAGGGTCTCTTGCATTAACCAGTGTAATAGATCTTGTTCATAATTTTACTGAACCTTGCATTCCTGGGAAAGGCGCGCAGCTTACAATGTTATTAATACCCGCGTGTATTACATCGAATGACGGTAATTCACCTGGCAGTAGCATTATCGTCAATTTCGAGGATAGTGGAATAGATTTCAGAGACTAATAGTGGGGTTGAATGTCCTCAAGGGGGAGGTACACAGTCTTCTCTCGCTGGAACGACACAAGATAGAGATGGGGATGGAGTACCTGACTCTTGTGATAGGTGTGCTAATATCACTACCACAGATGTTTTAAAGAATCTACATAGCAGTAGAACCAGTTTCTATAGCGACGACAGGTGAGAAATGTGCAATTCATGAGCGACTTGTTACAGCTTGAAGATGAGCCTGTAACGTTACAGAGCCTGACGAGTTAAATTATCCTCCAGATGCACACGATGGAGAGAATCCAGAACAAAAAGAAGAAGATGACAACAACAACAGTTATGGCTTCACACAAATTCAAATTTATTTCATTGCTTGGCAACGATGAGTCATCCAAAATAGCATGATGATGATAAACAAGGATGGCGATAATAATATTCAGAGACTTACTTATCGATCTATGTAAATACAGTTTGCTGAAAATCTAGAAGAACGATGCTTACAGACCAAAAGGAATCCGGTGGCGTTTGGATAGGTACATCGAGTCTCTTCTAGCGTTTTTATCACTTACTTATGTCTGTGTCCCTCACATTGTAATGTATTATGGCGATTAGCTATCTAGTGATACCAATTTGATAAGTAACTATATTGATCAAAGTTCCATATATCTATCCCGGGGGACCTGGATAGAAAGCGTGTACATCAATCGACCACTACTACTAGTATTAAGTATAGTCAATGTAAAAATGATAGCATCAATAGGAAGATTGGCTGAAAGCATAAGTTAGTGTTTCAGACTTGACCAAAGTGTTCTTCTTGCTCCTCTTCCTTCAGTACCTCGCCTATCTTATTGCAAAGTTCAAGATATCGCAGACCCTTCTCAGCAATATTGTATCTTAGGGTTAGGGAGTCATAAGTTAGTAAGCCATGAACTGTCAGAACCACTAGATACTCTCTTAGGTGGGCACTGCTAAGATATACTTCATTCATTAGCGTAGACCGTGTAACACCTATGCCATCTCCATCATTATTGCTTACAGCCACGAGAATCTCACCGACTATCTCAGTCCTGCTTCTATTTGCCATCTGTCTCCTTCTTCTTCTATTACTATGTCATTATCCTATCTGGTGTTAATTACCATTTTGGAGCAAGACTATGCAAAATTTTTTCTTATATTCAGATTTTGTGCGCTTATACTTCAATGGGAAATAAAGATCTAGCTTATGATAGTTAACACGTTAAACCTCGACAGTCAACCGCTATATGGTTATCAAGACTGCGATTAGACTTTTTAAACAGATACAGACCGCAAGTCTGGAGGGGTTTGTAAAGGTGTTTGCATATTACCTAATGTCTCATTGAGTATTCGGTCAATGAATCCGTCTATACTAGAGTCAAGATCTTGATCGTCTAATAGCATATCAAAGTCATTATTATTATTATTATTATTACCAAATGGTAGTAGTGATGGTGGTATGTTTGATTGATTGAGCGATTGGGTAAGCGATTGATTGAGTGCATTAAGATTACTCGTAATCATAGCAGTAGTACTACTACTACTAGTATTTTGCCCAGGAGTAGCAGTAGTTGTTGTTGCAACTACTGTATTGTTATCCAATATTTCACAATTCAAGCCACCTTCACATTCTACATCTAATCCATTTTGCGGACTTTGAGTTATCATTAGGGAGCTTATGTTTCTGTCAGCAGCGTTATTATCCTTAACAATATCATCATTTGTTGTTACATTAGTTCTAACTGATTGTCTCGAATCAAGTACTATACGTTCCCCAAATGCCTCAGGTACAGCAGTAGAAAATAACATCGTCGCCGGGATAATCATTAACGCCATCACCGTGAGAATCATCACTGTTGTTGCTAACGACATTTTTTGTCTCATTGATGATGATCTTATCATATCTAGTTGGGATATGTGACGCAATTATAAGTTATCTCTTATAAGGGGTCCCACATAGTTTTAGGGTTCTACGACTTAAGAAAATTTTTTAGCAATCAGAATTCTTTTTAGATAACTATTTCTTTTAAAGGAAAAAAGATATCCATTCAAAGAAGATTTAATTTTAAGAATAGATCGGATTTTTGAAATTGACAATCTGTCACAGGTTCTGACCGTAAAAATTCAGAGTTTTATGAAGAGTTTACTGTGATGCTGTCACCATCATCCAACGTCCTGCTGTAAGGTCGAGTGTCTGTATTATACGTGTCACCTTCATCTTCTTCGTCTTCATCTATTGCTCCTTCTATTACCTGTATTGTGCCTGAATCTGCAATTTCTACAATGTTATCTGTTGACAAGCCGCCTCCTTCTCCTGTTATTACAGTATTGTCAAAAAGTTCTCCTCTTATTGTTATGCTTGAACCTCCTGAAAGATTGTATTCGCTTGATTCTATCCCAGAAAACATGTTATTCTCTAAAATGTTATTCTGGCTTCTTGCTGATCCAATACCATCTTCAGAATTTAGTATCGTGTTATTAAAGACTGTGTTACCTTCAGTAACACCATCGTCTGGTATTTCTGGATTGAGCAAGCGTATTCCCTGCAAGCCTGCTCCTTCAACTATATTGTTATAGATCTGATTATTTGGTGATTCTGATACCAGTATTCCTGTTCCACCATTAATGACATGGTTATTGCGTGCTATAGAATCCGTCATGTTTCTTGAAAAGAATATGCCTACCTTTGTATTGTCAACTATCTCATTTCCCTCAATGAGAATCTTAGAGCATCTATCTGAGCAGATTGCACCTATTGGATTATTGTGAAGATAGTTATTCGTAATCCGCATATCATGAGTTCCGCTATGAGGATCCAGTCCGTATTTTATGTTATCATAATATTCATTTCCATTAATTACAATATTATATGCTCCTCGAGAATAATATGCAAACCACATGTCATGAAACTTGCTTCTGCTTATCTCCAAGTCATGGGAATATCCATCTCCAAAAAGGTCAAATCCTCTTCGTCCAAATTCCTGATAACCCAGGTGTGAAATTTCAGAATCATGAACGAATCCACCCTCGCTTCCCCGCAGGTTGATGTACGCTCTTGGAATTGACCCGTTGATTGTCTGCGGGATCGGGGAATTAGTTTCTGGATTCCAAGAGGTTATTTTTATGCCACTTAATTGTATTCTTCCGTAAACTACTATTCCGTTTGCACCTGCAATCTTTAAGTACTTTAGACCTTCATTATCGCTGTCACCGGCGCCATTTTCACCAATTCCGAAATTATCACCAACACCTACACCATTACCAGTATTTGAAGAAGTTGAAGAAGAACTCATTTCAAAAGTAACATTATCAGCCACTTCTAGGTTAGCATTCAGGAGGTACTCGCCATTCCCTAGGTTCTCAATTATGGCAGGATCATCTATTGTCTGAACAACATCTAGAAATGATGAATCGCAGTTTATGGTAATGGTATTTTCTTCAGCATCATAGTCTATACAGGGGGCTTCTCCAGCTTCGGCACTAAAAGGAGGATTATGCTTTTGCTGCAGTCCGTAAGGTGTTATTAGCCCTGTTGTCATGAAAAGAAGAATAATAATACCAACCAGAGCAGAAAAATTTTTGCTTCTGAGAAGAGGCATCAATTGCTACTTAATGTCGCACAGAAACTCAGTAACATAAACCATTCGCTTCTTCTTCCTACTGGAGAGATATACTGTAGTCCTAAGCAAGCGAACGTGTTGTATTGGAATAACAAGGGTACTGCTTATTTTTTCCGTGTCTATGAGGGCACCCTTGCTGCCTGTAAATTCCTTTTTCGGCTTTATTGCGTTCTTTGTCTATCTTGTTCTTTGAGACTCTGTAGACCGATGGGATCATACAACTCCATTTGAAAAGGTTGTAAACCGTTGGGAATGAATTTGATTAGTTCTCGAATATCTTGAGTAATATACTAGAAGATAAGGTATGACGAAGAAAAAAGAAGAGTAGAACCACCGTAAAAATTGTGGAAAATGTGACAGACGAAGATTTGGATGTGTCAGTCAAAGCATTAAAGGAGAAAATAGAGTTTCGATTTCTCTATGGATACTTTTGTCATAACAAAGTGATAATTGGGCGTTAGGCAACCTGTGTTCGCCCTGTGGGATTAGGGAATGCAGGCCATAGTGGCAACAATGACGATAACGGCATGATGACTAACCTACCTCCCCTTTACTACCGTCACTACTAGAGAGAGCTATCTTGCTTTTATCTTTTTAAGATTATCATCGAGTGTGCTCGCCACACAGCTAAAAGTAGATTACTATGCCATGTATACCAGTGACGGCTTTTTCATCTTCTTTCATTCAATAATATTAATGACCTTCCTGAAGCTTCTCTGCCTCATGCATTGCTGTAAAGAAGTTTAGTCCTTTAGGATGATGCTATGGATGGAGTTGAAACTATTCTGGCAGTTCTTGATTTTCAAGAAAATAGCGATGAACCCTCTAGGACTAGAAGCATTATTATCTAAAATCTAAATCACAATACATACACACAAACCGAATGCATGGTCTTACGCGCAAAAGCAGCTATTATAATCGCAGTAATTGTGCTATTTATTTTGGTTACAATAATCGGCTTTATTATTCGGCTTTTAGCTCCTATTTTTGTCGGGATGATGATACTGATTATCCTTGTGGTCGGTGGAGCATGGTTGTATACTAATTTCGTTTATGTGAGTAGTAGCGCTGCCGTTATGCTACTACAGACGGTGCCTTTTCAAATGAGGTTATGACTCAATAAGTATGGTGAGCCTTATTTAAAATACGATAATAACAAGTACTACATACAGTAGTAGGAAGATTTTTTTCATCTTCTTTTTCTAACATATTTACTATGTAGTCTGCTCCAACTCTGTTGCAAACTGCACAATTGTAATATGCTATACTACGCCATTCGAGTTTCTCCGATGCCCGTCCGGCGAGCGGTGGAAGAGGAGGATCTAATATTGTTTCATCTTCTTCTCTTCTCATGATGGAGATCAGTGACATAACAAGTACTTATACAGTGATCCTCTATCTTACCGTAGATGGATAAATTAAATTGGCTACTAATCAGCTCAGTTTCTCATAGTCGATGTTTGGACACGAGCGCATAGAGGTGAAAATATGATGAAGTGAGATCGATATCAAGCGTTTCTCTGAAAACGTATTATAATTATTATTATTCAAGTCGCATAGCACAGGAATATATTTGACACTTCTTTCTTCAACATTGGATGAAAAGAAGCTTGTTATTGTTCATTTGTTTACCATTTTAGGAGTGTCCTCTGGTCCTTATTTGGCACGTTTATAAAATCGATCGCAAAGCGCAAAAAAATCATAGGTATATCTACACTTATCTATAGTCAAGTCTGTGCTTTGTCAGTAAGCTACAATCTAGGACATGCTAGGTCATTTTTACAGTTACAATACATAACCTACAATAACCAAGACATTCTAATCCAAGCTTACTTCTTCTGCTGACCTTATGTCAGTTACACATATCGCTTCCAATTCATCATCGTCTTCTCCTCCATATACAGGCTCTAATTTGAATGAAATAGCCTCATTTACACCTTCACCCAGCGCCATTGACAGTGAATCGCCAGTTATGCTATCCCATCCTTCAAATTCATCTGTTGGTATTCCGCTAATCGTTGCCGTATCATCATCGATACTCACCTCGCCAGGTGACTGCCAGGTGACGTCTACTATTCCTTTATCTTGTTCACATTGCTCGACATCACCAAGTCTTATAAGATGAGTGTGCCAGCCTGCATCCTCGATGAATCTCTGATCTTCGCTGTCCAACAATCCCGCGTGAGTGTGGACAACCAAGATGGTGTCTTCTCCTCCTCCTGTGCGAAGTCCATAACCAAATGTACTTTCGGTTCCATTAAGTGGAATTGAAGGTCCTTCAACGATCAATTCAGCCGAGAGTTCATCGTCAGCCTCGTCCATTGATATGTTAGCTCTTTCTATTGTGAGGAAGCTTTCTGCTGCAAAACCAAAAGCGGGAGAAATATCAAATACTGTTCCAATAAACCCAGCAACTACTATGATTAACCCAATCTTGGGTTTCTCTTTCACTCCATTGCCCTATTAATGGTCTATATTTATACGTATTAGGATTTCTTGCTCTATAAACAGTGTCCACGTTATAGGTTGAGGGTATTTATGCATTCATCCTGATAATTTCAATTATCGATGATGTTTTATCCAATTGCGACAGCTCTTGCTTCAGTTCTTTTTGAGTAATCCATTTACCTGTAAATCCCATAAAAAGAGTTATTTTTAAGAGGATCTCATAAAATTAAGCTATTAGTAATAAATAAGTTCTTGAAGTTTAGCATATTTACTAGGAATTCTACACTTGCCACATTAGTTTTCATCTCTTTCCTGCAATTAAATGCAAAAAAGGGATAGAAAGAGAATTAAGATACGGGTCAAAAGGGCTTGTGGAATAGCAGAAGCAATACCAAGGAGAATGGACGAGCAGAGTAGTAATAATTAATGATCTAAGATATTCTGCAGTCATAGTGTGGAGGATACTATTAGCATCTCTATTTCTGATGACTAATTTGGTCGCTGAAGCCAAGTTGAATGGAAAGATTTGTATCAAAAAGACCGTATGTTGAGTAATAATACAATCTTTGGAGTTAAATTGATAACCCGGGTGTCTCCTTATCTGACGCGATACAATTTTTGACATGCAAAGGAATATGTGAACGACATAAGGCTCTCAAGCCAGCTCACAGTTCTGGAGGGGGTGGGAGATATTCTGCAGGACAGAAAAGATGTGCTATGTGTGCATTATTTATCAAATGGGACGGACTACATTGTCCGTGCTGCGGTTGTAGGCTCAGGTCGAATCCTAGGAACCCTATAGAAAGAACGAGAAATAGTATGGTGAAGGAGGAGGAATAAGAAAAGAGAATGTTGCTGTTGTTGTAATCCATTTTATCCCCGCTTAGAGGCATGAAAACGATACCCACCACAATTTTCTTAATCTTCGTTCATCGGCTCTTTGTTCCCCTCAGCTTTCATAAATCAAATAGTGTTAGTTGTTGTTTTTTTCGCGTCTGCTGACGGTCTTTTACTTCTTCGGGTATGTTTATCTCATTTGTTTCTAAATCTTTAACCTTGACCGTTGTTGTACCTCCCGTGATTATTCTTTCGGTCTGCTTAATGCATTCCTTTAGCTCTTTGTAATGATGAAAGAGTATAGATATCGCAATTGGATGGAAAGGTACAAGTGAAACAGAATTAGAGCAGGCTGAAAGATAGAGTCTTGGAATATCCCACATCTCATCAAAGATCTTTCTTTCAGATTTATCTAAAGCATTTCTGAAGGGCTTCCATCCTTGTTTTTCCTGTGCCAGCACATTTCTAAAGGAAGGTATTGTTCTGCCCATTTAGTGTTTAGACACTCCCACTACGACCAAAAAAATCGCCACCGCCATATCCCAATCCTCGGTTACTTAGCTCATTAAATGAATACTACTGCTATGATAAATACCAGCTAGCACTTAGGCGGGAGAGGGTGGGCGACAGGATGGAGAGAAAATCTTTTATCCTGTCTATTTGTGCTTGACACTGGGGAGAAATTATTACGCATATACATAATAATATCAACAGCAAGATTAAAGATAACTCCAAAGTAACATATTCAACAACTACAAGACTTATTTTGTTAGCATCAACAATCCTCATGGTCGCTGGTATTAGCATAGCTCTAGCATCAGCACCAGTGTATTTCTTGCAGTCAGCAGAAGCTACCACTAGCGAGGGATTTAGCGGTCAGGACGTAGGCATTCATGCACAGCCATATGCTCCAATGGCTGCCTCTCAAGATGGAAACAATGTCTACATAGTATGGTGGACTAACAAATCAGAAAACTGGGAAGTAATGTTTAGAGCTTCTACTGATGGAGGACAGACATTTGGTGATAAGATAAACCTAAGCAACTCTTCAGATGCTGAATCACAGAATGCAGAGATAGTATCTGCTGGAAATAACAGAGTGCTAGTTTCATGGTGGGAAACCAATCCAGTTACAGGATCAAGTGAATCTGTGTTAAGAGTATCAAATGATTCAGGAAAGACATTTGGTCCTATGGTTATGCTTGGTATGAATG
>JBJMEA010000094.1:0-36690 GCA_045809625.1 Nitrososphaera sp.
GTTGTGGGTGGCGCTGGAAACGACACCGTTATGGGCGATGTGGCTAATGACACGCTCATAGGAGGCGATGTTGCCTGCAAGGGTGCTGCTGGTGATGACACACTAATAGGTGGTGCTGGAGACGATACAATGTTTGGCAATGTGGGCAACGATACCCTCTTGGGTGATCCCGGAAATGATATGCTCATAGGCGGTGATGGTATAGATAACCTCTCTGGTGGCGCTGGAAATGATACTCTACGAGGGGAATCACAGGATGATACCCTCTTGGGTGATCCCGGAAATGATATGCTCTTTGGTGAGGCCGGGGACGACAACCTGCGGGGCGGAGCCGGCAGCGCTGACAACGGTGATGGAGGGCTAGACTTCGATACATGCAGCGAAGTTGAGACTAATTCAAAGTGCGAGAATCTAGACTAAGTCTAGCTTGACATAACTTAGCAACCCTCTGATACTGAATCACAAAATGCAGAGATAATAACGCAAAATTCATTATATGACTATGATGCTGATGATGATGACATAGCTATTAGCTCACAGAGATCATTAAAAGAGAATAATAGGTGAGGATCAGGACGGATTCCAGATGTTGTTGTCTATAGAATAAACGTGCCCCGTTTCAAGTAAGAAACAGTCTCAAAAGAAGATGACCTGGATTACCCGGACGACGTTAAGGATAGACTAAACGTCAAAATCTTATAATTTAGAAATTTCTCATTGCGGTGAAATCATATCAGATTTCACAACAGCCTCATAGAGCTAATCTAGAATTCAAAAGAGGCTGCAAAAAGCTATTTCGAAAATAGAGACCAAAGCGATACATCATTTCAAAACTAATCTGAGAATATCGTAAAGGATCTACAACAAAAAAGTAATTGAGGTCTTTTATCTGATTTAAAGAGCTTGAAATGGAGGGAATGCATAAACAATCATATCCCTTTTAAGGAATGCTTGTCCCAATTAGGGTATGAGTAATATTTCCTCAGAGGAGAATATTGCATACGCCCAAGCAACACCAACAACACCAACAACATCAACAACATCAACAACAATGAACCCAGGACAGGTCGCTCAAAATATCAAGGATATTGCTAGGAGGATAAGAGAAGAGTCAGCTAGGATGAGGGATACTGTGAGAGTTATTCATAAGAGCGGTGCAATAGAAGAATTATCCGACGCAATAAAAGAGGCTACAATTGCTGCGCGCGACACATCGAGAGAGATCAGTGAAACCGCAAAGGTACTGAAAGAACGTGGTGTTATCAGAGACACTGCTTCCGTGGTTGATGAGACTGCAAGAAATGCCATAGAAACGGCACAGACCGTGAAAGTGATATCTAAAGAAGCAAGAGATGCAGCTCCTGAGACAGCAGCTGCAATTACGACAGCCTCTGGAACGGGACAAGAGCTTCCAAGGGACGAAGCAGAAAAGACAAACGGAGCAGCAAAGGAATCAATAGAAAAAGCAAAGGGCAAATTGAAAAAATCCAAAAGGTAAGCGCTCCATAAGAAAAATTGGAGCAAACCATCGCATATGGGAATAGAAAGCTCTGACTAACGAAAGCAACTACTCAACAATAATTTGGAGGAAGAACAACCCGCGCCAGTCATTCTCGGGCCCTGATCCTCTACAATAAAGTGCCACGCAGTTGAGTGTAGTTGCTTAGTTAGTCACTGTTATTGTCTATGCTGTATCATTGCTGCGCCAATACCACAACGACACAACACCTACAACCACAGTACTGCAACAACAGCACTGTTAACTCTATCATCTAACTCGAGTCAACTAAAATAGCCGCCGGGCAATGCTTAATATACAAAAATGGATTATTATTAATGCAAAAAACAACATCTCCGGATTAAGCCATTTTGAATAACACTTCAGGGTTAACATGATGCAGTTATTTTAGGATATAAGAATCACTCTAAATTGTTATTGAGAACGATCTCTGTCTCCTCTTCAAAGGAATATCGGGCAAAATGCGGCATCACAGTTGTTCTCTATGTCTTCTCTCATCTAATCATACCACTCGAATTGGTTCTAATGCCCTCAACTATCTATTTGATACTGAAATGACCTCAAAAATAGGTGAGCTTTAAGCTAAAAAACAACAGCAATAATTCCAACTACTTCCGAGCGCCCAGATACAGCAACCACAAAAAGATTGTACCAACGACATCCTAGTGATAGACCATGAACCAGGCACACAGCTTACGTATGAATACTCTTTATCAGAAGAGGGGTATAATGTGAAAGCTTTTTCCGATCCTCGAGAAGTGCTAAAACATTTTTTCCTGCTACGAGATCCTTAGTTTCATTACAAACTAGCACTTTTGGACATAAGGATGCCGAAATTGAACGGACTTTAGCTGTTCCATATAATGAAAGCAGTGTGTCCTAAGATCAAGATACTCTTTTGTTCTGCACTTGATATAGCGCAGGAAGTGGCTAGTGTATTGCCTGATATAGAACATGAACATTTCATCAGAAAACCTGTAGAAAGAGAGTATTTTATCAACAAGATAATTCAGCGATTGACAAAAATTAGCACTCATCCCTTTGAGATCTTGGTCATGTGTGTAGAAAAAAATCCAGAAAACTTTAGGCCTGATAGGTCATATCGAGAATGAGGAGGAGAATTCATGCAGAAAACCAATAACGTTTTACGTACCATTCGGTCTATCAACGAGATGGCGAGAAGAAAGGAGGCCGCATCAATGTGATCTCAAGATATAATAGGCGAATAGCCTGAATATTTGGTAGCCTGAGGATATAATCTGGTTTACTAACATTTGAAATGTGGTTCAATTTTGTCCAGACTATGACAGCAGTGGTAGTGGTTAATGTCCTGATAATAAAGGCTTCATCTGTTGATAGACCAAAAGACAGATATCAACAGTACTATAGATCATCTTTACCTGCGACCGAATTTCCAGTTAGGGTATTACATTTTCAACGGAAATAACCGACGGATTATGGTGTTCCTTTTTGCTTTCGTATGATAATCTTTTGTCCTGACAGCTAATTTCGCTCCATAATTGTCTCAACAATTTATATAATCTCCGTTTGGTTCAATAATATGTCAAGAGAGTCAGTTTTGTCTTTTAGGACGAATTTCAAATACAATAAAATAAGTAGAAGATTTACTGTAACCTGTGAAAGTTTCTGAATTATGCAAAATGATTGAAGATTCAATTCATTCTGGAAGGTACCCTCTAGATCAAGATACTGAAAAACAAATGGCAGATCTAGTACAGATCATAAATAGGTCATCGTCTGACGACTTGAAAGACAAAGACATCAAGATAGAAGTAAGAATTAAGGACCTTTATGTGTTGAATAACTATATTCAAAGCATACAACACTTGCCAGGAGTAATTGAAATAGATGCTTTGGATTCCTTTAAGATGCTGAGTAGACGTGTAGGAAGGATAGAGAAATCCAACATTTCGTTCAAATAAGTGAGTATCGAGATTAAAAGAAAATAGGAAGAATAGGATAACTGATTCTGACTCGTCATAGGAGTAGTTGTGCTAATGGTGCATGTTTAAAGAACTAGGTTAGCTTCAAAGGTATGTCTATCTAAGCCTGACAAATTAATTATTTTGTCGACTGGAATTATTAGGTGAAAACCCGACTTTCATTTTACCTTAAACGTTTGAATATTTGGCTTTATGACCACCGATTTCTATCTTGTTCGCTTACTTTTCTAGATCAATTGGTAGATTCACGAAATTGTTCTTCAATCTTGCTCATGAAGAAAACTGACCTGACAGTCTAAGTTCACAAATTGTACACGATTTAGTTTGGGCTATGATGGATCAATCGGCCGTCATATTTATTATTAGTTATTTCCTTTAACTTTTGGTGGGAAAGAACATGAGTAACAGTAAAAGTACTACTAACAGCAGCAAAAACAATAGCTGCGATGTTCGTGTGCATGCATATAAAAGTCACAAGACCTTTGAGGAATGCAAAGAAGAAGCCAGACAAAACACTGAATTTCTATCAAAAGAAATTTTAGAGAAAGGAGAAGTTTCGTGGGCAAGAATATTAGAAGCAGCAAACTATGATGAATTGGTTTACAAACTAACTTTGAAGTATCTGCGCCAAAAAGGATATGATATAGGTTATAATAAACTCCCAAGAGTTAAAGCATAATGCGTGTATTTTACATTTCGTAAAGTAGCTGTTTATATGACCAAAACGGTTCATAATAATCTTTTAGATGCTCAACTCGAACAACAGATAAACATCACTCCTAATGAGTTGCATTACAATTACTAGAATCTAACAATAACAGCACACCGATATCGTTTCACGTTCTACCATCGAACAGACATCGATATTGCTTTTGAACCGATACCGCTATTGGAAAATGCCATTTAGAAATTGCGGCCTGATATGTCTAGAATTTATTGCTAAAGTCGCTAATTGCCCCATATTCCTGCATTGACGGTTGAAGCAAAGGGAGACAACTGGTACGAGGAACTCGATAATAATAATAATAATAATACATTATCAGACAATAACTCCCACTTTAAGTAAAGATTTTATCATTGTATAAATCTTGCAATTATTAGTCTTACTTTGCCAAGAACAAAACAAGTATTAATCTTAGGAGCAGGATTTGGAGGATTAGCATCAGCTAACTTAATACGAAAAAGTCTCACGCCGGAAGAATGTCAAATTACAGTCATTGACAAAAACCAGCATTTTATCATGGGACTTGTAAATTTATGGATACTGAGCGGAAGTCGAAGACTTGAGGACTCTCAAGTGGCTTTAGACAAGCTCGAAGATAAAGGGATAGGATTTCTGAACGAAGAGATTACAGGCATCAATCCTTCGGAAAGTAGCGTCACTCTTGGGACGAAGCGTAATAAACTAGAATACGATTATTTGATAGTAGCTTTAGGTGCAGAACTTGCGCCAAAACTGATCGATGGATTTGAAGACAATGGAAGTTGTTTTAACATATATGATCCTCAACAAGTCCCAAATCTACGAGAGAAAATACTCTCTCTAAAAAGTGGATGTATAGTGATATGTATAGCGGATATTCCGTATAAATGCCCTCCTGCACCTTACGAAATATCTCTATTGATCAATGATGTGTTAATTAAAAATGGAACTAGGAATTCCATTGATTTGAAGATATATGGACCTACATCTATTTCATTACCAGTAGCTGGACCGAACATAAGTCGAGATGTTGTGAACTTGCTTAATGACAATAATATTAAATTCCACCCACTACACAAATTAAAAAAAGTATTAGATAAGAAAACAGTAGAGTTTGAAAATAACAAAAAGACGAATTATGACCTACTAATAGTAATTCCTCCTCATCAAGTTCCGCAAGTCATAAAGAATTCTGATTTATTAGGAGATGGAGATCAACGTTGGATTAACGTTGACAGATTTACCCTGCGAACAAAATTCAAGAACGTCTTTGCAATAGGCGATGTAACGGAGATTAGACTTGACGGTGGGATAACCATCCCCAAGGCAGGAGTATTTGCAGAGGGTGAAGCAAAGGTAGTCAGCCAACAAATTATTGACGAAATTAAAAACAATAACTACAATAGTCATAATAGCAATAATGGACTTGCTTCGAAGTTCGATGGAAAAGGGTTTTGTTTTATGGAAGCGGGAAATAAAAGAGCAGGCTTTATCGAGGCTGACATTTACAATGAAGGAGGTCCGACCGTTAGGCTTGATCCGCCCTCTGGTGAGTCATATCAAAAGAAACTTGATTTCGAAAGAAGCAGAGTAAACGAATGGTTGAGGTAATACTAAACCTACAAACAATTTCACGCGATATAGGTTAACAATAATTGATCTATCCTTGGCACAAGTCAAAAGTTGCTAGGCAATCCAAACAATAATACTTTTCACGTGATGTACGAATTATCCTAGCATGTGCGTTTGTTCTCCAGCAACTATTACAGCGCAATACAAAGTCATTTGATGCTGGATCCCATTCTTCCATACTGCTATCTGGGACATTGTTATGATGCTGGTCATATATAAAATGAAGCCATAGCTTCGCATTTAATTCTCAATTCCGTTCCTAGAATGAGGTATTACGAAATTGGCACCCGGCTGTTATGCTTGGAACGTGTCTTTTGGATTTCTCTGTTGTGAGCCGCATTCTACCCGACCCGTAGCTTGCATCAGTTGTGGTGATCAGATCCCTTATTCTACCTCTGAAAGAACAAGGAGCATCGAGCACAAAGATGGCAATGCAATTCAATCGGCAGAAATTCCATGGAATTTTTACTTCGTTAACTATGACTAGCTAATCCCATCCCTACAGGTGCAAGAATGTTTCCACTTCTAAAGAAAAAAGTACGTTAATAGCAGTATCGTTGCAGTCTTAAACCAATTAGTCCCTATATTAAACAAGGAGTGACAAAACCGTCTCTTTGATGATATGCATACACAAACCACACTCTCTGCAAGGTACAAATGGCGCAGGGATCGACCACGAACTAGGGTAATACTTTCTAATGCTTCCTATAGGTTCATGGGAAAAGCCCAGGCGGATATGCAATTCATACTATTATGCTCTTTAGCCTATTTTTGAAGCGACTAGTGTAGGAGCATAATCTGCGGATAATTATAGTCAACAATAACGATACGAGCAAGGCACTAGTTATAAAATCTATGGACTGGAGCCAAAATTATGATATGGAAGTAGACTATAGAACCAGCGCATAATGAGTCTCCCAGCTGCTTGTCTTACAGCAGGAGAATAAGCCTACTCCTTACAGAGGCCGTCTGCATAATATTTAAGAAAATAGTCAGTACCATTATTGTTATGCAAACTACCGTGCAATTTGAGGCATTAATATCAAGTAATATTGTAAATCTAAAAAATCCTAAAAAACGGCAGATGGCAGCAACGACAATAGCCACAAAAACGAGTAGCAATAATGAGCAGAAAAAACAACGAGAACAACAACATCCGCCATTGAGCATGAGCAGGAGTATTGAATAGTATGGCGAATATGACAAGGACTGAGCCACAAACACTCCTTAAGCGCGATGAAATTCTAGACGTTGCCAAAAGATTGGCGCATGACCGAAATTGGCCCCTCAGGCTAGCCCTAGCAGTAGTACAATGCCGCCTCGACGCTGAGGGACGCTACCGAGAAGCCGACTTGGCTTACTCCATTCTTGATGAGGAGATAACGGGAGGAGGATGATAGCAAAGTAAAATAAAGGACGAGGGGATCCGTCTAACGCCATTACTATTCTTTTCCTGCATTCTCTATCGTACACCCGAACATATAGAGGTCTGCCACTGTGTAGATAAAGTACAGAAACAACAAAGCTTTACGGCTAAGAAGTCTAATCAGCTGCCATAAGCGGCCTTTGAAGAACAAATACTGTTCTAGGTTCCGCGCAATCAGCTCACTACATATTATATTCGTCGTTTTGAAATATCCTATCAATTGTCGATATGATTGTAACTGTAATGCGGTATTCGAACCCTGTTATCTCAAATAGTTGCAGGCAATATTCTGTAGATGCTGCCATTAAAAGTCAATATATATAGAAATCCGTCAGGCCCGGTTTCAATATCTGTTATGCCGCCCTCAAAACCACTGCCAAATAAAACCTGCGATAGCTCTTCATGATTATCAGCTACGTCGTCTGCCAGTTCTCCATGAAGATCGTTGGCATTAAATTTAATGCCTGTCCGATTGTCGTTTAATTCAAAACGGTATAAATTGCCATTATTAATGTCTCCTACAAAAAGGTTGTACGCATATTTAGGTCCAAGTGCTGTTGAATTAAGAAATTCAAGGTCTGTAACTCCAACTGGCTCTTGCCAGCTATAGACCGGGTCTGCATATTTTGAACCGTCAAAAACTACCAGTTCTTGGTCTAGATCAGCTTCCTCTACGTCTGAACGAGATATCGGTCCCATTATCTTATTCCATCCGCTATTGAATCCTGGATATACTATATTGATCTCATCATATGATTCATCTCCATTCTCAGTATCCCATACGACTCCACTTATCGGATCAATTGCGAGCCCAAAGCTGTTTCTTATGCCATATGCATAGTATTTTTGCATCCATTTATTGGTGCTATTAAAAAAGGGATTATCCTGGATGGCTGATCCCTCTTCTGTTATACGAATGATAACAGATGAGTCCTCAGCAGTCTGACCCTCTCGAATGTTTTGTAGTTGGCCCTCCCTGAACAGGTCACCTATAATTGCGTATACGTTGCCATTTCGGTCAACTTCTAGCTTACCTCCGTTATGACCCGGCCCGGGGTCGGAGGGAAGATCCAGAACCATTGTGCCGTTAGCTAATATTTGATTCTCCTGATCCCACTCATATCTATAAACTCTGTTCCTTACCTGGTTCTGTCCAAACAGCTCTGTATAATACAAAAAGACGAATTTACTGCGATCGGATGAGGTTGATGTTGGTGGTTTTTCAACTGCTGTAATTCCAAGTAGACCGCGTGTGGCTCTTGTCTCAACCTCAACGCTCATTATTGGCTGGCTCTTGATGGTGCCGTTAATTATAGCGACTACGTTTCCATTATCCTTCTGAGTAACCAGGAGAGTATCATTATCTAAGAATATCATGCTCGTTGGCGAAAATAATCCGCCTTCTACAAATGGCTCTATGCGAAGAGCTTGATCATTTAATTGAGGAAGCGACAACTGTTCTTCCTCCTCCTCCTCCTCTTCTTGCTCTTGTCCAAATACAGGAATTGCAATGTGATGAGCCATCCCTTTTATAGCGTAATTGTCGAAATAATAGGTCGCTAAAGGAAAAAAATATAGAAAGAGCACAATAACAATAGCTGCACATCCTGAAATCACAGCTGTTGACAATTTTGAACCTTGATGTAACCTAGATGAGTATAAGAGTCATTCTAATGTCATCAAATTCGCAGGTTGCTAAATTGGGTGGAGGTTTGGTGTATCCTTAATAATCCTTTAGCTATTCGCCGGTCACTTGCGTGATTGCAAGGATATGCTTTAGGTCAGGTTAGAAATCCATAGCATCTCTATAAAAATTGGTGAATAATTTAGTTTTTTCTAACCACAGATTAGCAATAAGTCCAAGCATTGTTACAACATGGCCAAATCGTTTCCATGTCAGGTATGAATTCGTCTCGATGATAAAAACAATCCTTTGAAGATGAAATTCTTCTAGGCTGAAAGGTTCCTTAAGAACCTTGTCAACAGAACAGACTACAATCTCAAAAGTAGTTTTTACAGAATCTTAAGGGCATTATAGGCTACTATCGCGTCACGAAACATAAAGCAAGGCAATTCGACTTCCTAATTTAGAGAAAAGAAATATCGAAAGAACCAACATACTTCAACTTCCACCAAACCGCTCATAGATCAGTCATTATATATGGTTATTCAAAAAAAGGGATAGAATAATAGAGGTATAGAACAGAGTTATCCAAGGATTCAGAGCATCTAGACAATGGGAATTTTTCTTAGATTCCTATCTTCTCTTTCTAGGTTATCGCTGTGCCAATAGATCTAGGATGATATTCTCTATAATGTTCAATGTATTCATTTAATGACTGAAACGCTATACCGCATTCGTCACACATATAATTGTACCGAATTGGATCGGAATGGCTTTTGTTGTAACCGTGACTGTGAACAGCTGTATTCATGATACCTCATTATATTACCATCCATTAGATTTAATGCTTTTTGCAAGCAGACAAAGAGAATTGGCTTTAACAGAGCATATATTGAAGAAAATTAGAAACAAAAAAGAGTTTTTGTAGGAATTGCATGTATTTAAACGCCTATCGGCTTGAATAGTGAGATAATTTTCCATACTCCTCTTGGTTTCAGACAAAATCAGCTTCTTGCTGTATATGCTACTCTAAAAAATATGACTTAACTTCTGCTAATTTCTTGTTGGAGAGCATCTTGCCCGTTTCAGCTGCGGTCATTCCAAGCCGATAATCTCTCTGCTCACAACTTCTCAGATTCATAGACATCCCCATTGTTCTTCAATAGAACTTTATGTGCAAAATAATTGAGCTGACTTTTCCAAATCGCCAACAGATCTAAAGGGGTCTATCAGAACTTGAAAGATCCTATTTGCCTAACAGACAGTGATTCGATGTGTCTTTTAGAAAGGAGCAATTAATCGTTGATTAGAGAAAGTGATCCAAACGATATCACGATCCGTCAAAAATTTTCAGAGCCAAACTCGAGAATATGGGATTAATCTGTTTAGTTGTTTGCTGTTACAACTATAAAGACCAAGAGTTGTTACTGCTTTTAATGCTGAAATCAAAGGCTCTCTTTTCGTCAAGGTGGTACGTATTGGTCATATATTATGGAGCTAAATAGTAACTGAAAACAATGCCATGATCCTCTTCGAGTCAAGGAACTATTCAAGAGGAGCAGTCTGGTTCCTAGGGCTGGCAGAAAATAATATCATCTTCGCAAATGGAAAATCAAACTCTTAGAGCTCATTTTAGAGAGATAAGAGATAGTTTGCTTTGGACTAACTTTTAGAACCGGTATCATAAATCGTTCTCGTTTTTTTAAAAGGTCAGCTTATTACTGAAAATATAAGCTAATAACAAGTTACTCAATTTGGCTGATTTTGGCAGCGAATGAAAAATAATCTCCAATAGATAATAGCAAACGTACCTCAAATATAGTCGCCCTCGTCTTCGACTTAGCGAAGCTGTAATGCTCCCATTGCAAGAAAAGAGAAAATGATGTTGATGTACAAGGGGGTTGTGCATCCATACTCTATCAGTTTATTCCACTTAAATCAGTATTGTTCTTTTAACGTCAACTTTGTATAATGGTACCTCCATATGTTCAAGTAGCCTTACATTGAGAGATTATAAGTTGAATACAAAAAGAGTTACAAAGCGAACGGAAGGGTAATTAACATGAATCTACTATTTCTAGGTGTAATCTTATTTCTTGGTTAATAAAGCTAAGGCCTTCGAAGAAGGAAAACGTGCAGCATGGGTGTCTGTGTGGACACTACTAGGCATAGGGATCGCGGAAGTCACCATCTCTACTATAACTGGTAGCTTAACTCTGTCTGCAGACGGCTTAGACTCAATGGCTGATGCACTTGTATCATTCATAGTATGGTTTGGCATAACAATGTTGCACAAGCCCAAGAGTAAACTTTTTCATTTCGGATATGCCAAAATTGAAAGTTTTGCTGCCTTTGTTGCGGCAGTAGTAATAGTGATTCTTGGTGCTTTGATAGTCTATCATGCTTATGAAAGAATACTTCAGCCAACACACGTTACAAATGCAGGAATCACAATGGTTACGTTAGTTGCGGCAGGTAGCATATCTCTGCATAGGGCATTTAGAGTAAGGAAGGTTGCAAAGAAATACAACCTTGTTTCTCTTAATTTAGATGCCAAGAACTCTATCAAAGATAGTAGTGCTTCATTTGTTGGGTTGGCCAGCGTTTTAGCTGGATACTTTGGGATACCCTACATGGATGCAGTTGGTAGTATAATCATAGCGGGATACATCTTCTACATGGCATATCAGGCGTTCAAAGAATCCACACTTGTTTTGGTAGATGCAGTCAAGAATCCTGAGATGGAAGGTAACATTGCAAGATTTGTCGAGCAAAAATTCGATGTAAATGTAGATGTGGTTCTGATAAGACCTCTGGGCTATGCATTCTCTGCTCAGTTACACATAGTCCTAGACGAAAACCTCAGTCTGAAAGAAGTCCACGAGATACTAACAAAAATAAATTCTGCTGTCTCAGAAACGTTTGGAACAGAGGAGACGACGGTTATTCCACGTCCTGCCTAGAAAAAAAATAGAAAATAAAGGTTCTACAGTTTCTGCATATGACGAGTTTCTTGCTTAGATTAGTAGTTGCATGTAAAAGAAGAGCGGCAAGTGAGATGGAGAAAGATGTAAGAAGGGGTCATCATGATCAATGACGCAATGTTATATCCTGTGAAGAAGGACTAGATCCTCATAGCCGAAGTCATGACATGCGGATTACGAATAACCATCTTCGCAATAATCTAATAGATGCAATATGCTTAGATAGATGTTCTAACATCCTCATTGAAATAAGTGAAATAGTTGACAATACAAAGGTAGGCATATTCTTTTCTTTGAATTCCACGATTCCGTTGAAAGAAATTATCATGTCCTCGATTCAGGAACAGGATATTGATTTCAGAATCACCAAATAATCAGGTCTATAACAATATAGTTGAAGGAGCAGAGACTTGCAAGGAATACGCTTACTCAATCCAGAAATACCAGATGAAGTTACGTGGGGAAACTCAATCTACAATAATATAATATCTAATTCTAAATACGGTGTGGGAGCGATGAGTAGTCATTATAACATTTTAGACAACAATACGTTCTCGGATTGAATCAAGTGAACACCGTTTATCTGGAGATTCTCGGATAATAAAAAGAAGATAACTCTGACATGTTGTAATGACAGCAAGCAATTCGACATTAGGTAAGATTGTAGAGATCGTAAATCCATGTACTATACAAGTGAAAGACGGAGAAACAGAACAAGTAAGACAGGGTGATGAAGCTGGTATCCATGATGGGGGTACTCGGTCTTTTAAGAGAACATTAGGTGATAGTGATAGTATTACAGTGAATTCATCATCATAGAGTACCTACTCTAAACTACCAATTTTCTTCATGATTCGAGGATGCGATGTCATACGTGGAGCTGAGGAAGTTTTATCACGATACATGCTTGATAGTCAAAATCTATAGCTCCTAAGTTGCTCAACCCTTTATTGTTGCCAGCTTTGCTCATAATAATATGTAGTTGCGTTTACAATATGTGGAGAGAATCTTCTACTGGAGGGCTCGAACCGCTCTATTCTTATGCGTGATTTATCAGTCGATTCATTTGAAGAGTTATCGAATTGTGAGTGTGAGTGAAGGTCTACGTAGTTCCCTCGGCGTAAACAATATATCCAATGCTTATAGCATTAGCTTGGCTGAGCGTTTCATAATGGTTACACCGCGAATTACAAGAGTCAGTGATGTAGTCGATACAGCTTTTATTGCTTTAGATGAAAATACTCTTGTAGCTGAAGCTGCAAAAGCGTTGTACGCACAAGAACGATGCACCATAGTAGTCACTCATATTGAGGGCAGCAGTGGCCGGAGAATCCCCGTCGGAATTATTACGGAAAGAGATATTATCTTTAGAGTAGTAGCTCAAAACCGAGGACCATTCAAGGTTACGTTAAAGGATATAATGAGCACACCAATTATTACTATTGATGCAGATAAATCTGTTGACGAAGCTATAGCTATTCTCAACAAGCATAAGATTAATCGCTTGCCTGTAATCCATGATAGCTCCATCATCGGTCTCCTAACAACAGGTATGATAATAAGTAATGTATCAGTCGAGAAGCATTCTGAAACTGGGCCTTAAACAGTTCCCGAATGCTCTCTGACTGGCAACAGATATTAAATGACAAGACTAAAAGAAAACTTCAAACTAGGATCTCTACGACGAATTAGCATAGAATATATTTAATGAACATGTGTAATAATGGGTTCTTCCGAACCCATTTTAGTATGGTTATTTTCGTAAAGTTTGTGAGCGGCCCCAAAGCTAACTAAAAAGATCTTGCAGAATGCATGCTGGTATGCGTCCTAGTTGAGTGATTATCGAGAAGATGGAGCAAATTCGTGTCCCAAATCTGTATATGTAATTAGAGTATGATCTAGATGATTAACTTCATTTAGCTTTTGTTGGAGCGGAACGGTTGTTGTACTGGTATCTGATAATCATTTCCCCCATTGAGGATTAGAATCCTGACTCCTGCTGGAACTTTGCCAATAACAACTAGGTTTGGCTCAAAACAAAGCTTCTTGCTTCTATTGCTTATTTCCGACCTTTTTCTTTTTGATTGATTGATTGAGTCTATATGATTCTAGGCTACACGAAACCCAAACCTCTTACTTCAACTTTTTCAATCTCGTATCGCTTCACAAGTTTAGACTTATCTTTTTCAGCTATTATCTTTAGACTTGGATCCCCACATTAACTTTATTGTTTGTATAGTTTTGCCTATCGTCGATGGGGTTATTTTGTTTTGTAAATTTCTTATTAGCATCGTTATCAGCCTTTAAATATCGCCACAAACTTTTGATTTCTCTGATGATAGACCAAAAATTAGCAATCATAACAATTCATGATGTTAATCCTTCACATTCCCAAGAAATACTAAAAGTGACAGAACAACTGAATAAATTGAATATTAAATATAATCTGAGCATCGTGCCATATTACAACAAAAATTACAGACTTGACGATTACAGGGATTTCTGCAAGCAAATTTCTTCATTATTGGAAGATGGGCATATCGAACTCACATTACACGGTCTATATCATGAGGTAAATGGAAAGATTGAAGACTTTGATACAGAATCAAAAGAAGAAGAAAAGCAAGAAATCCAAGAAGGATTAGAGATCCTATCTACTGTTAATCTACCCAGACCTTCTATGTTTATACCACCAGCATGGCATTTGAGCCGACAGTGTATAGAAGCATTAAAGGAACTGAAATTTAGTATGTCAGAATCTATGACAGATATTGAATTCATTCAACAAGGCAAAAAATACATACTTCATCCTGTCATGAATTGGGATCAACAAGGAGATAAAGAAAAGAATAAACAGACGCTACAGCAAAACAAAGAAATGTTTTACGGCAGGTTATTTAATGTCGGTGGTAAAACAAACGGACTGTATAGAATGGCTATCCATCCTCCTCACGACCCTGATGGGGCATTACAAGATCAGCTTGAAATGATAAAATACATAAAAGAAAAAGAAGGTTATGAATTAATAAAATATTCGGATCTACTGAGGATGGAATCCATATCGGCTGACTAAGAGTTTTATTTTTAGATTAAGGCATATAATACTAGAAAAAGAGAGCAATGATTTCAAGGATTGCTTATCAAGCTCTGTTGAAGGCACTGGCGCGATCTCCTAATAGTGCATTGCTAGTGGCAAAAGTTACTAGTTACGATGGTAGCTAGTGCGAACAGCCCTCTTTTGATGACTCCGACTTCTTTCATTTCTGTTTTGGAGGTGCACAAGATAAGGAGCATCTCGACAATCTGAAGTAAGCTCTATAAGATGATCCTCAAGGCATGGTTTCTGTGTCTATATACGTAATCAAGACGCCTCTTCCTCCTCCTCCTCTATCTCTTAGTTCTTTATTTGCGTCAACGGGCGCTGACGTCATGGTTTGCCACAGAAGATTATGTGGTTATAACGTAGAAATAACGCATGCAGCTTTTCTTGTTAAGCGGTTTTCCTCCCTTATTCTTTCGCTGGTGACAGAATAAATTACTCATTACAGTTCCTACGCATCACATTATTTTTTCTGAGCGCGCACATGTGTTTCTTAATCCGGGGTAACCTAATGGCAAAATCGAGGGTAATCAAAGCCTCGCAGTCTACATTATGCAGAAATCGAGCAATGTATTTATGCATCTTGCCATTGACTGTTAAGAGAGTTCTAGATATCAATATTAAAATTGTTCTTCTCGCTCGAGTAAGGGTTGGCCTGATCTTATAGCAAAAATAAGCTCTCTAACCTGATCCATACTCTTCTCTAGATATCGAATTACATCCATATCCATATCATGGTCAGATGGTTTGTCTTTTTGAAATTCGCGCCTGGCATACAAGGAACGAACTTGACTGGGCTCTTGCAGTGAGTCATTTACAGAAATTATTTTTCTCAAAAATGTCCCCTGAAATAACTGGTTCCGCGTCTCACTTAGAATGAAGTACCACATTCCCTCCTGCCTAGCCTTGTCCAATGGAGACAGTAGATCAATGATTTTTGTCTTGGCATTTAATGCACTTTGTACATTCGCAAAGTTGACCTGATCAGATGGTATTGTCAGACCTAGTTTGTCATTTATTTGAAAAAGCAATGAGTCGACTGCTCCTACAAGTTGCGATAAAAAGCAGTCAACTTCCATTTCAACTTCAATTCTGGCACTATATTTAGCAATGTCTCCATACGCATTTTCAATTTCTTTAAGCCTCTTTAGATGCTGTTCAGCACTGTATAGTTTGAAATCTATCCTATCGTTTAGCAGCCTTCTGATATTTCGTTCCTCATCTGAAGGTATAGCCATTTGATTACAGAAGGCTTAAGCGGATAGAATAATATCTGTCTAATGCTCAGCTCTGACCGTTGATCTACTATATGTATAATCAAACGTCATAGAACTTTTTTTGAAATTTGATAATAGTAGAGACGCAGAAGTGCTAGTTAAATCTACAAGAAAGCCAATTCGCAAAATAAATCACCAACCGCAAAGGGAAGGATGAGGGAGTAGTAGTATTTCCGCAATTCAAGGAGCCATTGCCCACGGAGTTACTACCCCTATCACCATTAGCCCTTTGCGACAATGAAAACCTCCGGTCTTTTTTGTTCCTGCTGTAGGTGGCAACTTCCCATGTCTATTTTTTCTTCATATGGTGTTTGTTCGACTGGTTGGGAGTTATTATCGCATGCTCTTTCCAGGCATTATTTATTAACCTTGCAAGGGTAAATACTTTTATTATGAATTTTTAGTTATAACTTTTATATTATTGAAAATATAGGAAAAATTATCCTTAGAAAGAAACTTTTGTAGATGTTCTTATCTTTTAGGGCTATAGACTTTCTTTTCCTAAGAACTAAGTCTAAATCAGATACAATATTCAGTTGAAGGAAGAAGTAAAAATCGAGAATTATTCTGAACTTGTACCGGCGGATTGCAGTTATCCTCTCTGTTAGATAGAGAAAATATATCTCCTATCATTTCACCTCAAATAAGCACAGTTGGGGTGTTTTTTCTCGCTGTGCTTGCGCTATTCAGTTAGCTCTGAAGTGAAGGATTAGAAAGCCGTTGAAGTATCTTTGCACGATAGTTACATATAGAATCATTCAGTCAAATCTGTCTTTGTGTCCACAAAGACCTCATTCTATTGTATCTACTTAGACTCTCTCTGGCCTTTTTCTTATTTTTTTCAGAGGCCGAACGAGGTTTATCTTCGGGACCTTTAGGTGTCACATACTGATCCTAGAGTACAAGATTATTTTGAAAGAACTCAAGCAAATTATCAAATGATAGTATGGGTGAGACATTCTGCTCTGCAGCTATCCAATATCCCCCTTATGAGGAGTTGCAACAATTCTCTTTAATTATCTATATCCTATAGGAAGAAGATCCCCTAGTATCAGCAAACTGACCTCCTTGGACAAGTTTCCCCGAATTCATTATTATTACCTAAATCTGTTCTCTTATTGATTGTACTTGTATTTGCAGATCATCCTTGCTCTGTCTGTATCAAATACTTTATAGTAAGCAAAAATCTTCTCGTTTTCAGGTTGGTCTCATAATATATTACTTTTATGTGTTCGTCCAAGCAATTCAGATAGACATTCGAACCGGTGAAATAAAAAACCTTTTGTTAATAACCAAGTCTAGTAAGAGGGACTAAGTCAAAGATAAAGGTCCGATAGAGAGCGCTAAAGATTGAATAGTTCAGGATTCGAAGGATATCAGTGCAACCAAACAATGGCAACCAGAGTGAGAAGGAGAAGGTCATATACCATCAACGGGATACAATTAGAAAGGTAACGGGCTGGCTAAGAGAAGAAGGATTTGAGCCTCAAGAAATAACACATCTTCGAAAAGATGCAAGTTACTATGGAGTAGTCATATCAAATGAAGGAGAAAAAACAGAGCAAACAGAAAAACAACAACGAAGTGCTTTTCACATTCTTTTTCCCGTTGATAGGCTTGATAGTTTGAGGATATCAGAGATCATCATACTCGATCTGCAGAGCCAAAAGTCGTATTCATCGTTAGCGGCTAAGCCCAACGGAATTTTGGAACAAAATTCATTTTACTTTGACCTAGAGAATGCGCTACTTCACATGAACGTACATTTTGTTATACGGAAAAACATGAGAGATTTGCAATCACTCGAGATCTACAAAGTCATATTCTTTGATGGACTAACGAAAAATGCACTTTTCGATTCAATTGATACAGTCCAGAATTCAATTGAGATTGTTCGAATAAAAATCAATCAGCTGCGAGATTCAGTTTTGACCAGCGAGGGAGCCCACAGAGAAGATAACAAAATCTGAAGCGGTAATGATACTTTCTTTCTAATTGCCTGGCAAGACAAGTCACATGCGGGAAACATAATCGTTTTGTAAATACATCTCTAACATTGTCTTTTAATTTCTAACATAATTTAATTGGAGAGTCAAAGCATAACAAAACGACATTCCTATATTTGCTGTAGGTATGTTATTATTATTAGTATTATCACTGCATAACTAAAACCATCGTTATGCAATCGATAATGCATTCAATTACGAAAAAGGCAAAATCATAAAACCAACGCACAGCTATCTTTACTACGATAAGTCCTGAGGATAGTCAAAGCTTGATTAGGATTAAGCAACTAAATGCCAATCCTAGACCACTAATATACAGACGATATAACTTGCTTATTGCTACCATAACATCTGAAATATGATATTAACCCTTAATATCGCATACTGCACGGGGCTAATTTCATATCTATGTCGTCATCATCATCGTCCTCGTCTCCTAGGGAAATATTACTGCCATCATCCCATCCCGATGATTGGACTGGCTTGACCAACGGCTCGATATTTTTTATAGGAAATGCAACCTTGCTTATTCGGTGGGCAGGTTTTACCTTTCTCACCGACCCCACCTTTATCCATATGCATGAGAAAGTAAATCTTGGTCCAGGGTTGTACTCTGAACGCTTGACAAATCCTGCCATGGAGGTTAGCGATCTGCCTCCTATGGACTTCATTCTTCTTTCTCATTTTCACGGAGACCATTTTGACCAGGCAGCAATCCGAGGATTGGACAAGACATTGCCGATTGTTACTAACGAGCATGCTATTGAGGAACTAAGTGCGAGAGGATTTACTAGATTCGAGAAGCTAGAAAAATGGGAAAGCGTGGAATTTGTTAAAGGTAATGCTAGACTGAGGATCACGGCGACTCCGGGAAGGCATGGGCCACTTCCTGTTTCGATGTTTATGCCCCAGGTAATGGGTAGTATACTTGACTTTGAAAATGCTTCTGAGGAACGCAACCATAGC
This sequence comes from Nitrososphaera sp., assembly GCA_045809625.1. GTDB lineage: Archaea > Thermoproteota > Nitrososphaeria > Nitrososphaerales > Nitrososphaeraceae > Nitrososphaera. The sequence goes on from JBJMEA010000094.1 coordinate 19,202, forward strand.
CATCTCAAACCTCTGTTTCGAATGTACGTTACTGGCGATACTATGGTCTTCGACGAGATTAAGGAAATTTCAAAACGCTATCCTGGAGTTGATGTTGCATTATTTCACTTAGGTGGCACAACAGTCCTCGGAATAGTCGTTACAATGGATGCAAAGGAAGGTTTAGAAATGTTCAGAATTATTAATCCCAAGACAGTCATACCTATTCACTATAATGACTATGATGTTTTCAAATCTACTCTCGATGAATTTCAGGCTGAAGTTCGAAATGCGGGGCTAGAAGATAAGGTCTATTACATACGACATGGGGAGACTTACAATTTTCAAATTTCGTCTCTAAAAGATCACCACTAGCATTTCATGTACTCAGGCGCAAACGCCTTATGAGAGCTCAAAGTTGCATTTTTCTTGATTAGACAAATATCAAACCAATACACAGCTCCTACTGTTCTCCCAAACCATATGCTTGGGTAATCCTTATCAATTTTTTGAACTAAAACCCACAGTTGGCGGCCTGAGACATCACAGTCGACTGCATCTATTCTTTGCCCTTAGGCGTCTTAGAAGGTAGTCGCAGAGATACTGCTTTTTTCCACCACGAATACTCGTAGCAATTGCATAACTGATAGATCGTATCGTCTCCTTTTAATCCTCACAATTCCTATTCCAGTTTTTTCTCCGGTTTCATAATCATTACTCTCTCTTTCCAGCTCCTCTCTTTCTTATTCTATATGTCTTAATTTATTGGCTCTTCTGCTCCGTAAAACCCACTTGATTTCTTTACAAGACCATCTTCTTGAAATTCGAATTTTTCTATTACTGAAGTTTTGTGCGTTTTATCCAATATTGCATAATACTCCAAAATACAGAGGTTTCCTTGTATTATTGTCTGCTTTGGTATAAACTGCAGCTTGGGAAAATTCTTCAGTGCCCTAATCCAATATTCCTCAAGCTCCTTTTTGTTGGTAATTGTTGAGGATTTCCTCTCGGGAAATACTATCCTAATTTTTGGACTCGAGAATTCGATTTCATCTGAATACATGGTTAGTACAGTTTCTATATCATGGTTATTCCATGCCTTTACCCATTTCTCTACATGGTCTTTTGCAAATGCTTCAAAGCGATCCATGCTTTGGTTGATTTAGGTCAAGTGCCTATTATCTGTTTTATGTTCTACACCCATTTTATCTGGATGCAAAAAACTATTCTCGTTACCTTTTTTTAATAATAGTTAGTATGTGAGACCATATCCCGCTTTGTGCGTGGACATTTTAAGGCTAAGTTTTGTTCGATATTGTTACCGTTAGCTCCACTAGATGATCATTTGGCTTTTGCCTAATAAGCAATTTTCCTTTAGCAGTTATGCTCGCTCATGGGTAGGCTAGGAGATCTAAATATCGCCCTACCAAGCAAAGCACAGCATAACAAAATCACCAAGAGTTCAGCTGCTTTTGACAACAATTAATGTTATTGTAGTTATTCGATTAGTCTCCTGAATTCCTGTGTGTAAATATATTAATCCTAAAGAGGAATGGGTTTCGTCATGCTTTCAAAGTTGTCAAAGAAAGCATAGGCGAACCTATCGTTGAGAAATAAAATGAATAGTCCTTCTCTCATCATATCTTCGATTGCAACGCTAATTTCTTGGTTCTTGACAATAGGGGTATAAGATAAAGAGTCAGTTACAAGCATAGGATTTGTTGATTCATAGTTATCTAAAATATTAAATGTAAACGATTCAATAGTACCAAAAAAACTTAGGTCATAATTTGTGATCCTAGATTTGAAAAAGCATACGATTGTTTCATCTATCTGCTCGTCTTTGCTATCTTCTGTTAGTCTAGATGCCAGGATTGGCGATGAAAAAGTTCTCTCTCCTTGGTCAAGTAGTTTGTTGTAATCAATCTTAGAATACTGGTTCAATCTAAAGAACTGTTCTGTTCCATTTAATAATTGCTCATCATTTAACCAATTAGTATCGCCTCTATTTTCATTCATCCTGGTAAAATACGATCGTGCTCCTATCATTCGTGCATTAGGCAATTTTCTACACCTGGATACTAATGCCTCTGTCCTCAATAATAAATTAAATGATTCATACATGCCCAGACAAATTCCTGCTGTGAACTTTTTGCCAAACCAGGAAATCGTTGAGAGCAACTGTAACTGGTCTTGAGTATGCTACCTTTAGAAGACTGACGGCTAAATCGAGATAAAATAAGACCCATCTAAATCCGGCCGTATCCTGAATAGGCTCTGAACTATTACAGGGAAGCCATTTCCTTCTAAAATTTGGGCTAATGGCAAAATATGTAGAGAAAAGTTGGGGAAAGACATCGCAATCTGAAATAAGGGCAATAATATGTGGGATTTTGTATGCAAGAGACAGCTCGTAAAACTGCAGGCGAAGTGTGATGTGTCGATACCATAACCTATCCGCTAGGCGGTCTTTGCAAATTAGCGGATGCTAGTATTTGCATGACGGGTTCCAAATCCTCTGGAAGTCGATCCAGACCTATGCCAAAGATAGATATTGCATCCGTTGGTCCTTCCCGTCCCTTCGGTGCAATATAAGTGGCTTCATATCCACTGGTCCAATCCACGAACAGTAATTGGATCCATCCTAGTTGATTGATTTGATTCCCTGCTAAAACTAATTTCCCGGGAATCGTCCACTGCGTGCCTCCATTATCACTACTGCTGATATTAATTAGAACATCCCTTCTTTGTACTATATTCATGTTTGGAGACCATCTATCATGAAAATCCACAAGGTCTTGCGCAGTTAAGTTCATGACAATAAGTCCTGTCGATGGATCAACGCTACTCGCTCCACGCACAAAATCTGGATTTCTCTCCATATTTACATAGCGGGATACTCGCACGACGCCGAAATCATCATTACATCTAATAGTGCTGGTAGCATTATCCACAATGCCTTGTCCCGGTGGGCAAAATTCTACAAGTATCTCCCTAAGTTGGCTAGCTGCAATTTCCTTAGCGTCTTGGCTGGTGTTGTCATGATCTACTGCTGTCCAGCCTGGTGGTAAATTAACAGTGAAACCTGTGTCATCAGTATACACCGTTGAATTTGTTGTCAATACTTCTGTCGGTTGTTCTTGTTGTTGCTGACCAACCGTTGCATATGCTGTCATAGTCGTAATACTCAGAAGTATTGATAACACAAGGATATAATGAGGAAATTTTGGCACAACTCAAAGCATTATGCATTCGTAAATAAGTCTATCTTTTAACAGAAACTTTCCATGGTCTTGCCACTCCTACTGAATATGACAATAGCTGACGGGCTTCGCTTTTTGTCATATCTATGGATTTATTGGGAAATGAAAGCGTATCTTACGTACCTTACGTGACAGATCGAGTCGTTAATCTGTATGAAAGAAAGAAATAGTGGGTAGAAACAAGAGTGTTAATAATACTAATTGAATAGAGGTAATATATTTGGGTATCCTCGGGACATCTGACTGAATTAACAGAAGTAAAAGAGAATAATTCAGAGAGGATCTCTCGTCTACCTAAAGCGCCACTATTGCTTTTCAGTTAATTATCTCCCTTATGAAGTTGTATTGGCAGCGTATTCTTTCATACCTGTAAAGTCCACAGCAACAAACGGCTCACTTCCAACGACCCATGCATCGTGACCTGGAGGTATATACATTGCATCTCCTTGACCAAATTCTTGCTCATTTCCGTCATCCATTCTAACCCGAAGCCTGCCTGATATGGTATATTGCGTATGCGGAAGCTGACAGCTATTTGTATTGGCAATTGATTTAACATCATTTGACCATTTCCAACCGGGCTTAAGAGTTATTCTTCCAATTGCCGCATCACCTAGTTTAGCAAGTTCTACCCTACCGTTTGCAAAGTTCCTAGTTTCGTCAGGATTTTTGTCGAGATTTCTAGATATAATCTCATGATGCATGATTTAGAGGTGGAAATGGTTAATATAATAGCTTTTTGGTCTCATCACTTGGATATTCATTAAAATATCTTAGATTCTTATTTTTCATCGTTTTGTATGAAAGTTGGGTTGTATTCCATAGGTTATTACGCGTTGTACTTGGGGCCTTCTATTGTCATAACTTAACATTCAATATCGGTCTTTGTGAGATGATGCTAATAGACTTTAAGCACCGTCGACCAGTTACCGTCATATGCGATAACAATAGTATAATGTTTGTCCTATATTCTATTCGAACTGAGAAGATGTTTATACGTAGAGGGGTTATATTTTTAGGGATAGACTTGACGACAAATAAAAGAGAACCTCCAGATCAGGTCATAAGCAACAGATTGAGAATTCTTTAAGGCAAATTGAGCGATCTGGCGAACTGAATCTGTCACCGAAGTGATATTTTTCGGTTCATAATTAATGTTTCGTCCGAACAATAGTACGCATAAAATTAGTCAGATGAAAAATAAGAAAGGATCGTTATACAGGCCTGAATATTTACAGAGGCTTGCCTGTCCTCATCTAGAGGACATGGCAATCCTCTTTAATTCGCTATCGAGTCCAGGAGCGAATTCCTGAGGACTTTCGGGGAAGAATGGAATAGTTGCGCCTTCCGGAAACCCTTCTATTACCTCCAGCTTACCACCGTCGTCAAAGGGCGAATCTCCCTTGAATATCTTTCCAATTTCACTGGTTTCACCTTTATTGGTAAATGTCCACATCTGATTGTGCAAATTCTTGGACTCCAAATCTCTCACCTCGGGCATACCAGCTGTGTCAATCCTAGGAACGGGCAACGCTTTGCCCCAGTTTACACCCATTGTTTCGAGTGCTTTCGCAAATACCTTCTCATGTACTAGATCCCTTACTATGAGATAAGACACAGTAGACCTGAACGCCTTATTATTGCTCATCTCATACAACCTGCATTTTTGCAGTCTTCCCGTCGCCTCAAGCATAAGGTTGTACATCATATTAAGCACTAGGTTACCGCTATCGTATACATAACTGGCCGACCATGGATTTCCTGCGGCATCTACTGGCCTGGCACTCTGACCTGCAACGAGAAAGTGATGTATATTGGGAGAGTCTAACGCAACTGATAATGGCAGCTCATTTGGTTGTTGGCTTGTGAGGGATGCACCTTCAAGTAACACGTTTATGGTATTGGTAATCTGCTCGACGTGGCCCATCTCTTCTGTTGCCATGCTTCTCAAAAGGTCCTGATATTGTTTGGCGTCTCCTCTAAAGTTCATATTTTGAAAAAAGTACTGCATCATAGTACGCATTTCCCCAAATTGACCGCCTAAGCCTTCTTGTAGGGCTTGAGCAGCTTTTGGATCAGGTCTGTCTGATGGTGGTATCGGATGCGGTAGTCTACTAATTGATAAGAACATCTTCTGATTGCTAGTTCAACAAGATACATAACTGCTGTAGAATAGCATACTATCTGAAATTTCTGACAGCCAATAATCAGATCTAATGGATAGGTCGATTGACTCTCATAAGAGGATATATAACATAAAATTGTCTGCAGTTGTAATCCAAGCCTGTATTCGATCACGATAATATCATTGGAAACTACTTACCAACCCAACCTCAGAATTGAGCGTTGCTCATTTCTTGGAGTAATAAAAGAAGGAATTATGATACCATTCTGACTGGACTTCCAGGTACTAGTTCTTACGACATTATTAAATAAGATATTGGATAGATGCCAGGGATAAAATAAAATATCAAACCTATCATTCAGTTTAATAGCACTATCTGCTCGGAAAGTTATGGCATATATGCGAGCAAATGTTCTGCTGTGGTTAGTCCCTGCCAGTATAGTTATGGCTTTTGGCGTTACTATTTCCATCACCGCTATAATAGATCATCATCTAACCATACAGATAGCAAGACCAGATATTATTGCGATTAGTGGTATCTGTGGAATTGCGTTTGGGTTGATGGCGATAGTCCTAGGTTACTCTTCTGAAATGAACGCATATAACAAAATGAAGACCATATTTAGAATGGCTAAGCTGTCGAACAGTGGACTCAGCTACAATAAAGATAGTGAAAAGAAAATTTACCTAGGATGCGTAAGTCATAATACCTTACAACTTACTAAAAAACTAGCCACATTAGGAAACTTGATCCGTAGATACAGCGAGGAGACTCCTCCCAAGGATTGGCAAATTGTAAGATATAATGCGGCTCGCTCAAAACAGCAAATTGAAGAGCTATGTAAAAGGATAATTCTTGATTTTGCTCAAATAGTTGATTTAATCGAAAATCCCCACTTAGCCGATTTATACGGGATAAAAACGCTATATCATAGCCTAGACTTGATCGATCAGACGCTGAGAATAGATCCTGAAATTCACGAGAATCTGCTAAGAGAATTGAGAAGAGAGATTAGGGAGCAGATTGCACTACTTGAGAAGGCTCTTGAACTCATTAACCAAGAGAAGAAGACGACAAATGACGGATGACCCAGTGATATGCATCGTAAGGATCTCCGATTGCTCGTTCATATTACTTTGATCTAAATAGAACCCCGACCATTTTAGATTAGGAGCTTGATTATTGCCTAATTATTACTGTACCGACAGTTTATTCTTAGATTGAGACCACTATGTTCTCAACTCCAACACATCAAAAATGAATAGGAGCATAGCGCAATACGTTTTCTTCAGCTCTCGGTGTTTTAACTCCCAATAACTAGGATGCCACAAAATATTTTACTTCTCCTAGCTCTTGCGCGGCCGCATAGAGAGAGGGAAGAAGATGCATTTCATGGCTATTGTCAATTGCGCCTTTCGACCATAAATTGCTATTTTGGTCTCCGGATATTTGGCTCTTCATACGTTCACATTACTAACATGCTATTGAATGAAATATGAGAGTAACGTCGTGCTTATGTTAGTGACTTTATGCAGGAGCCTAGCCTTGCAATGCGGATACAGGATGGGCAATGCTTATTTAGTAGAACAATATCTAGCGATGTATGAAAGAACTCTCTATTATTATACCACGTGAGCGACTCAATGACATTAATTCTCTTCTTTATAAACACAAGGTCGGTGGTGTATATTTTTTTGAAATAGCAGGTCGCGGTCGTGCTGAAAGACAGGTAGTAGAACACACTACATTAGAAGGATACAAAACTGGCAAAAAATACGTACCAGAATTTCACAGCAGAACCATGGTACAAGTAACAGTTCCAGACTCTTTGGTGAATGTTATAGTATCTGATATTATAGAAAATACAAGTACTGGATCCGCGGGTGATGGCAAGGTTTTTGTAAAAGATGTAACTGAAGCCTATGACATAGGAAGTAAGGAAGCAGGAGATAATGCTGCACTTTAGTTTCACTTTGACCAGAATAGATAGAGTTGTCTCTATGGGGTAACCCCAAATAGACGTGTTAAACCTCGCAGAGTAATACTATTTTCTGTACTATTGATCGAGTGGGTTTAGGTATAAGTATTCATGATAATCGATTGTTTGTACTTTCAAATCCTACTCAATGGAGGCTTTTACTCTCAGGGCTTTTGATATTAGTTAATCTCCATAATAAGAGAGCGATACCTATTCAAGCCTTGATTTCATCGTTACCGTTTACCGACCCTTTCACATAAAATAAGAAAATTTCGCCATTGTCTATGAAGTTATGTCCTTGCAGCCGGTTTCAGTGGAAACCAGAATGATATCGGTTGTTTTGCCGAATCCTCTAGTTGTTAGGAATACATCTTAGCTTTAAAGCTTGCTCTCTCTATACCTGTTATAGGGTTTAGAGCAAAATGATCAATTATTGTATCCTATTAAAGTAGGGTACCATATTATGGGGCTAAGATCCCTCCATGTCCTTTATTCTACTGTTCCAAGCACTTTTTGCGGTTCTTTTTTCCTTTTTCTATTGTCTTCTCAATAGTCTCTATGAGCATTCAAAATCTCTGAAAGTGGTTAACTGCTTAAATCCCACCATCGCGAAATTTGCGTCCACCCTTCGTCTGAGAAATTCCTATAAATTTGTCGCATATTATTAGCGTGCCATTTGCCATGGCATGCTTAATAATAATGCCATCACCGCCGGTATACAGTGAATATCTATGGTCTTCTTTTTCTCTATAGTAACCGTCAAATGCTGCTTTGTTTATTTAATATCCGTATTTCCTCAATTTCTGTTGTCAGTGCTAGAAGTTACTGCTCTTTGCTCCCTTCAGTTGCGACTTCCAGCTATATCACTACCTTACAAGCGCTGCTGGGCATAGAAGAGGATAAGACCCATGCTACCTTTGTCACAATTGCTTCCTGTCATCAAGCGTATTCAGAGGTAGTTTACGTATTTGTTTTACGACCTTTGAGTTCCTTATTGACCTGTTGTAAATACAAAGTTATATCGCTATCTTCAATAGATGGTCGTACCCCGGTCTCTTCTGCCAGGGCAACAGATTGTGATTTTACTATTGACATTACCTTTTTTTCTATCTCCTGCTTCATTTGACCTTCTCCTATACCTCCCAGCAATAGCAATTCATCGCTAACAGATCGCTTGATCAATTGGCGGAGCCGTGTATCTTGGGATATTGAAATCGCCGAGGCGTACAGTCCCATTGTAAACAGATAGGTTGACAACATTAAAAGTGTGTGAGCTGCTACCCCAAATGTCTGCTGCAGAGCCATAGTTTCATGTTCAATACCAATAGTTGCAAATCCTATTGCAGCAATGATAAGGTAGTCTCTTACAGGGGCTATTTTGTATGCAAGTGCGAAAAAGGCAATACCGAACATGACGTTACCACCTATTGTGGCTGCCCTGTAAATATAATTCATAATTTTTGTCTGTGGGATTAAATCATGAAACATAAAATCTGGAAAGATATTGGACGCGTCTCCAAGAATGTATAGGCTAGGGATAATAGATATTAAGAACCAGAAAGTCAACTTGCCCATTTTTTTACGATAATGACGAAACGTAAGTGCAACTGCTGCCCAAGTAAAAATATAGGCCAAAGGTGGAGGTATCTGGTGCAACCATTGGTATGCAGATATAGCGGCTGGGGGTACAATGTATGTTGTAGTAGTCTCATATCCGATGTCTTTCTTTATTATCCTGCCTTGGTCAGTAAGACCCAAAAGGTATTTTTCAGCTGGAACTGTCCCAGGCAAAGACCGTTCCTGTACTATTTCTATTAAAAACTGTTTAGCGCCCAGATCAGTGGCAATTACAATAGTAAGCATCGCAGTTGCTAATGCATAAAACAAGATTGCAAAATTTCTATTATTCTGTCTATACCATGAAAAGAATTTTACGCTAAATGCTCCTAGTATGACCGTCGCAACCACCGAGGCAACAATATTGGCATTCCACGTGAGAAATTCATAGCTTCTATTAAACATGACGAATAAGAAGAAAACCAACAATGAGAATTGAATTAAACTTACAACAACATGCACAAAGTTGAGTAGTTTGGATTTCGCTCTAATACGTGCAGTTGCTTTGCTTGCGTATCCTAAGAAAAGCCAGGATGCTATACCCCAACCTATCACCACAGTAAGTACAAAGTATATTGTTTCCAAGGTAGGGTCAAACTGCAGAGTTGTTTGACGCGATGAAAGTAGATCTATTGACAGAATACCTACCAAGATCCACGAAACTATGATTGTCAATTTTCTGTTGGTAAAGATTTGCAAAGTTCTGTCAAGCATAGTCACTAGATACATGCGCTTCAGTCGACTTTGACAAGTTAAGTTTATAAGGAGTACCGCTTTATGTACTTTATTATTAATATATATTTGCCCTCTATGTTTGAGGTATTTCAATAGCCAAAAAATCGGTAGAGCGAAGGATGAGGAAAAATAATATAAGGCCCTGGGGGACCGATTTTGTGTTAGACTGACGCAGTATCGTGAGCCAACCTCCCACATACTCTGTATCTGATCGGTTTGACATTCCTTGAAATACTAAATCAGCTGTAATGGCAGTCCAGAAACCATAATTAGCTTCGAAGCAAGATCAATCATCGCTTGTAGGAGGGAATGTTAATGGCATATCAGTAAATGTTGACAAGTTAGCCTTTATCTGCAATGGAGTGTTTGAATCGATGTTGTCAAACACTAAAAAATAGTTTCCATATCGAATAGTTTGGTCGATGGATCCAACAGTAGCATCTAATATTTGATATTTTACAGTGGTCGCGAGTAGAGAACAATTATTATTACTTATACTATCAGCTTTGCTAGCATCTAATCGGGACGGGGAAACAAAATGTTGCTGCCTTTTGCATTCGAATCGATCCAAGCTATCCGCAACGAATGCATTGCTGCCTCCATTGCGCACCTCCTCATTGTTGCCAACGCCAACCGTGCTATTATTGTTCAAAACCTGGAATTGTGCTATAATTGCCTCTCTACCAAATGTGTCAGATATATTAAACGGTATAGCTTTATAATTATGTGGTCCAATAACTATTAGTTTATTGTTGAGCACAGTGTCCTGCTTTAAGGGATAAAGTTTAGGATAAAGAATATACGCGTAAACAAAGATTATTGCAATAATAATAATAATTATGCTAGCTATGATTTGATAGCGATTGATTCTTTTGCTACTGATACTGCTGCTCAAAGACAAAACCTCCAACTAGGTTTCGAAACGGCAAGATATTAATGTAAATCATACCCCTGTAGGTATTTCTAGTAGAACCACCAATTCTGATATTCTTTGGTAATCCTGCGATATTATTAGTCGCACTGAAAGTTAGAGAGAGTATCCTAAAAAGGTAAATTACAGCGTTTTTTATTAATCGGGGTCAGGAGAAAGGTCGATCTTACCTGTACCAAATAGATATGCAAAGAAGAGTGATTATGCAACACTAAATATTAAAGACGGAGTTTACTAATTCCAGCGGCGAGAAAATTTTTGCCTCAGGTTAACTAGATAGATGACATTCTATTCATATATAGACAATAACCATCAACAAGACCGGACCCCATTTCCCTTTCAGTTAATCGAAACCACTCCTCTAGCTTTAAAAACAGACCGATTCCCTCTCAATACTTTTGGATTGGAGACTAAAAGTGCAAATCTACAATCAGACATCTGCAGCATCATAGAGCATCACGGAGCATCAGCTCGACCATGAATCAAGTATACACTCGGGCAACATTACCATTATGTGCACGAATTCATTCAGCGTTTTATTATAGCGTCTGTAGACGAACTGAGCGAAAGACTGCAACCTTGTCTTGTATGTTATCCCTGTATCATTTTCTTGATTTGTCTTTGCTTTTATATACTTCGTGATCGTTTAGCTGGTTTCACAATGTTCGATTTCTTCCAGACTGTAAAGTTTCCGACGTCTTGGACTCTAAAATATGACAATTACGATGATGAGGATTGTCCTTCTTCTCGTTGCTGCAGCGTTGTCGTTCTTGTTGCTGGCGCAACAGCTATTGTTATTCTAGCGGCATCATTACACTACCGTTATATTAGAAGAATCTTAGCTTTATCTTTTTCGGTATCTAAAGGGTGTTATACCTTATAGGCATAGTTGTCTAATGGGTTTGTATGCCATTAGTATCTAGATGCCTGCTAGCATACGAGTATGTTATGACCTCATTGTTTTGGGAGAGCCTCTTATGTTGATTAACCAAGAACCGCTTAAATTGTCAAGAAAAGATGCTCGATCGTTTATTTGGGAGGTAAGATAATCATGGCCGCAAAAGTAAATCTCTGGAATCTTTGCAAGATAGCAGTAAGGCTTTCTAATTAGAACCGTTCAACTGCGAACGATAAAGCACAACGGTGCATATGCTAAGATTTACACAGTGGTATTTATCCTAAATTTCTGAGTCAATTCTTTAATTCTCTTTTTCTTTTTGCCCTTTTTCTTTCTTTCATATTTTGACAATTTATGGATTGGTAGAACACGAAACGTATATTTTAGTTATAGAGAACATATCGCTATCTCCTGATCAAAATAAATCGGAGAAAGAAGGAAAAGAGAAATATTTGCAAATCGTAATAGGACACATCTCCTCACAAATTAGCTTTGATAGTTTGGTAATATGGATCCGCTAACGCGAACCTTGTATGTGATGACTTGAGGAGTGATGTGAGTATAAAAGAATTTCAAAACCTGACGTATTCTCTTCTATGCAATGTCTTTGTTAATTAAACATTTACCCTTGCTAGCTTTAGTCACTACGATATTACAACAGTCAATTTGAGGAGGCTGCTTTTTAAGTTCCTGATTTTGCTAGGTCCCTGAGGCGCTTTATCAACTCTTGGACGGTGATTGGCTTCTTTAGATAGCATTTAACTTCTTCTTCCAAATAAGGGAACGCCCTTTTGGATTCAATGCGAGATCCCTCAAATGCAGTCAAAAAGCATACCTTTACTTTGTTATCGATCTTTCTCATTTCGTGGTAAAGTTGAAAGCCATTCATTCCAGGCATCCTGATGTCTAATATTAGCAGATCATATAATCCTGGTTTGAACGAGGAAAGTGCCTGAAGAGGGTCATTAAAAGTCGTTACAATGAATTGGTTATTTTCCAACCCGATCTTGAAAATAGTTGTAATATCTTGTTCGTCATCAACTATCATTACCTTGTATTTCCTTGCCTGCAGAGCTGTCTGACGGCTAACCTGTCTCAAATCGTTTTCCACGATCATGATTGCACAGCATTGAGACTTATACGTACTAATTAATAAAGCAGCCAAGAACTCATTTATCATTTAATGCTTGCATTTCCGGGATCAACGGATACTCTCTACACCTGCTATACATGCCGTAGAATCTGAAAATTCGTCTCTCAATGGCAGCACAAATATTGAATGCATAAATTTGAGAAAATTGTAACCTGGATATGACGCCTTATCTGATTCAATGCTGCTATTTTTTCATATAGGTAGAGACTGACAAGTGTTAATTTCCATTGATTCCTCCTAATCTAAATCCATGTCAAATCATTCCAATTGTTCACATACTCTAGAACTTTGATGCAGTCAGTTTGACTATTAATTTGCTGGTGCTCTCCACCACGTTGAGTCTATGTATTTCGGATCTAAAAGTTATATGTTGATATCATTTGTGCATTCGTTACCAAACTTATTGGCCGCTTGAGGTACGAAAAACTGCACAATTTTACCATTGCTGTCTTTTCCATTCAAAAGTGAAATTCGATAGAAGATGCATACATATAGAAGATTAAGATCCACACGGCTTACTTTTCAAAGGAGAGTATAATTCAATCAAGTCAGAACAGTGACTAAATTTCCTACAGCAAATTAATAATGGTTGACCATCTTTATGAATGATCTGACATCATTACAGTACTAAATCGTTATTTTGGCCTAAAGATTCAATGATATACAGAAGGTGCTCTTCGATTACACAATAGGACGCAATTTTAAAGCTCGATTAGGAGCATGCGTCTCTCTCGTCTCAATATTTATTATACTAAAGTCGTATTGTGAATCCAAAAGTCGCCCCCCTCTCATTAGGATTGTTTTCTGCCCATATCCTACCGCCATGAGCTTCTATGATGTTTTTAGAGATGAAAAGTCCTAGTCCAGTTCCCTTTTCGGATTTGCTTGCAAACTTCTCAAAAAGCTTTGGAAAAATCTCCTCGTCAATGCCAGTGCCTGAATCTTTGACCTTCACAAGAATTTCATTATCTGTTTTTTCTGTAATGACTGCTATGTTTCCTTCCTTGGTGAATTTTAGAGCATTGCCTAAAAGGTTTGAGATAACCTGCAATATTCTGTCTTTGTCTACCTTCGCAAATAGATTTTTTTTCTCTTCATTGCCTTGCATCTGATTTTGAGAATACGAAATTTTGATGCTTCTGCCACTTAACTTAACTTGATTTTTTGAGTCGCCTATAGCTGCATTTATTAGGTCGGTCAAATTCGTATTCTCCCTTTCCAGAATTAGTGTACCTGCTTCAATTCTTGCAACATCTAAAATATCGTTGATGAGTGATTGTAAACGATAGGCATTCCTCGTCAAAGATTTTAGCATATCTCCAGCTTGTAGTCCTGACTCATTCTGAAGCAATTCTGAGTAACCAAGTATTGCTTGAGTAGGGGTTCTAAGCTCGTGTGCGGCTATGTTGATGAATTCCTTTTGCATCCTATCTTGAGCCTCTAGCTTTTCATAGAGTTCAGCTTGCCTCCATAGACTATCAAACATTGTAAGATACGACAATACTGTGGATTTGCTGTTTGAAATAATCGCAGAACCAACAGCTTCTACGAAGGTTTCTTTTGAATTGTCTCTCAACTCAATGGTAAGATACGTACTGTTATCTGCAATTAGTATCTTTGACCTAGCCTGCGCAGTAATGGCGGTTTTGATCTTGCGAATTTCAAACCCTCTCTTTAGCTTTATCTTATGTTGTATTTTTTCTTCTATTTCTCTATCCGTAGGCAACAATATTCGGATGTTCGCACCGCGATCGACAGCTTGTTCGAGAGATTCAAAAATCCCAATCTTTTCCTCTCTTTTGTATGCTGTAGCAGTAGGTAGAAAAAGAAGAATCTCGTGTCTTGCGGATGCTACCAATGCGTGATACCTCTTCTGAATTTCGACAGGGTTGTGGATAATATCTATGAACATTTTTTGTTCGCCTTCCATGTCTTCGATTATTTCACTGGCATCGATGCCACTGTTCCATAGTTCTTCAAAAATAGCAGCAAAATGTTCAACAATTGCAGGTTCACTATTGAATATCGCCCGAGGCTTTGACGACCCCTCTTGCGAATTTCCAATGGAGACAGCTATTTCCGTTTCCGATAAGCCGAAGCTTATTGTTGGAGTAGACTGAATATGCCTAATCTGAACGCCTAGTTTCATGAGGGCTTTGATTGCCTCTAAACGTTTGCTATCTCCATTGACTTCAATCTTCGTAAGCCATCTAACGCCTGCATGTTTCCCGTATTTGTGGAGTTCAATTATTTCTCTAAAAACATCATTTGAGTAATTTTCAACAGAGATTAATTGTTCGGAAGTAGAACAGACCGAGTATTGCTTCGAACGCTTGATCAATTCTATATTGCCTTGAAGAATCTCTTTTGAATTTTCAACTGTTTTTATTTTAGGTTGAATTGCACCTTCTTCAATCTCTTTTATTCTTACCTGTGCCGAAATACTCATGTTCCAGAGAGATTCAAACACCTTCTTGTTCTGATCTATAATGCTTTTGGCTCTACAATAGAGAAGTTCGGCGCCATGCTCTGTTTTATCTTGAGCAGTGGTTGCGGGTGGAGAAGTAGTAATATATGCCTCATCGCTCACCCCAAAATTTCCTTTTATTCCGTCTAGGTGATGAAGCTCCACGTACTCTGTCAACGCTTTGCAATAGCGAACATTATCCTTTGTAATTTCGGTCACCCATCTTACGTTCACGTTTCGCCCCTTGAGCGCCTTATAATATTTTGTTATGAGTTTAACTTCTATCGTTCTAGATACAGACGCAGAATCTCCGCATATATTGACCGATTTTGCATTTTTTAGAAACGTAAGCATAGCCCTCAAGACATCCTCATCGCTGTGGAACCTCTCAATCGTTTCAGTATCAGATGGGAATGTCAAGTGTGGTCATCCTTGCAGCTTCTTCAATTTAAAATATCATGAGAGAAGTCTATATATTATTAATAAATACTTGTCTCGACCTAAGCATAATTTGTATACAGTATTAAATAAGTACATTATCATATGAAAACATATCTCGTGCTTTTCGACGAGTCCGCTGATTCTTATCTGGCCTTGTGACTAAAATGTGCCAATATAGAAATCAGAATTTGGCAATGTACAATTGATATGGCTTCTGCTCTGCCAAATTGTGGTAATTCCACTTTGTTTGTTCAAGGTTTACGAATCCAAAAAGCCTCTGCAAATTGGCGAAGTTTATTGTAGAGTGAATTACCGATAACCATTTGGCTACTCCTTGTGATACTTTGCATTTTTGCTGATAGATTCATGGTGGTACTGATGATATCTACATGGGATCTTTCTTGGTTTGAACCATATCGTACGATTGTGTGCTGCCCATAATGTGAAGTTACCTTGACTTCAATTCCTGCATGCCCCATTTGCAAAAGTAACAGATTTATCGCGTTGCTTACTACATGAATTATTGATTCGCCACACAAGACTATGTGATCGGGGTTTTCGCTGTGAGGGAAGTACCCAATTGATGCATCTCCGACAAATTTGAGTAAGAGTCCCCCAAAATATTCAATAACATATGACATCTCTTGTGAAAAAACCGTGATAATCTTCGACAGAAAGTCAGCTGAGAGTTCTGTACTCATTTTCGTGGATCCTACGAGATCAATGAACATCACAGGAAAATCTAGTCTTTGAGATGCATGGTTTCTTAGGAAGTGGTCTGAATTTGAAATTGCCAGATGGTGGTATTCAAAGCCTTCGACTAGAGCTTTCTTTATTCTTTTTTGGCTTTCTTTAACAATATTGCGCTTGTCTATAGAGGTAGGCCTCTTGCTCTGCATCCCCAATGCCCTTCTTCCGCGCATATATCTTTCTCTGCTATATCAATCTCTTTGGCTAGCCAATTTGCAGGTGACAAGGGCCCTTTTGGAGATAGGGTGCAATTATTATAATTCAATTGTTTGCTCATTATCATTTTTATGCCTAGTGATGTAGGATATTTCTTTGAGCAGAATTTACGAATAGTTGAGAATGCGCGGCATAGATGACAAATAATGAGGATTTCAATATGGTTAAATATATTAAAAAATTAGGGGAAGAGCATGAGCTCCTGCGCCTGCTACCCTGCAGTAAAATCGGTTGCTATTGACTGCTTGTACTTGTTGCTCCTCCACCTGCAGCGCCGCCGCCCGAGCCCTCACCTTGACCAGCTGTTGGCCCACCGGCTGTTGTTGTTGTACTTGTTCCTTCTGTGCCGCTTGTAGCCCCAGTCATATTGTTGCCACCAGCACTGCCACCAGTCATATTGCTACCGCCTAGTGCACTGAGGGCCATATCTATGTACATGCTTGCACTTTGGGTATCATTGTTTTGTAATGCCATGCGTGCTTGTTCAAGATTAGTTCTTACATCTGATGAGGATTGGTTGCCTGTTGCTGCGCCTCCTCCTCCAGTGCTAGCGGCTCCGCCAGAAGTGGTATTACCACCAGCACTGCTCATGCCTCCGGTCATGTTTGATTCTTGTGCCATTGCCTGCGGATAGCTGCCAATGAATGATAGTCCTGACAACAATATTGCTGCAGTAACTATAGCCCCCGCCATACCGAAAGTAGCTTTCGCTCTTGTTTTAATGGCGCTTCGACCTAATCTAGAATCTGAATTCATTAATAACACTGCGATGATATACAAATTAACTATTTCTAATAATCCACCTTAGCTTTAACAATTAAAGGTTGAATACTTCAACATGAAGATAGTTCATTGGTATGACTTCGATAATGTAGCCCACGAAACTCGATTGATATATATAGTAAGACTAGAATCTGAATTAAGAACTGCTCGTT